>NZ_JALHQI010000001.1:0-78000 GCF_022842045.1 Arenimonas sp.
CAGGTGCTCAATCGCGGTATTGACCTGTTCCTGGGTGACACCCCGTGCCATTGAAAGTCCTCTATTGCGCCGCCCTACCCCACGCTTGACCTACCAACGATAAGTGATGATTATCGTGGGTAATGGTCATTTATTGTAGTACAGACTACATATTATGAAGCATAAAGACACCCTGCCCGCCCTCGCCTCGCCCGCGGCCGGACTCGTGTTGCCCGAGCAGCTCGCACAACAGGCCGCGGATGCGGTGCGCGAGCTGCTAGCCGAGGCGGCGGCCGCCAACACTACGCGCAGCTACGCCAGCGCCCTGCGCTATTGGGCGGGCTGGCATGTCGCCCGATTCGGCATCGAGCTGCCCTTCCCGACGCCCGAGGCCACGGTCCTGCAGTTCGTGGTGGATCACGTCACGCGCCGAACGGCGGATGGCGACCTGGGATGGGAGTTGCCGGCGGCCGTCGACCAGGCCCTGGTCAGCGCCGGGCTCAAGGCTCAGCTCGGCCCCTGGAAGCTGGCGACGGTTCGCCATCGGATCGCCGTACTGTCCACGGCCCACCGACTCAAGCACGTCACCAACCCCTGCGAGCAGCCGGCCGTTCGGACCGTCCTGAGCCGGGCTGGCCGCGCCGCTGTGAAACGCGGCGAGCGGCCCCGGAAGAAGACCGCGATCGCCAAGGCCGAGCTCGAGGCCATGCTGGCCACCTGCGATGGCAGCCTGGAAGGCCTGCGGGACCGCGCCCTACTCTGCTTTGGTTTTGCCAGCGGGGGGCGTCGGCGCAGCGAAATCGCCGCCGCCAACATGCAGGACCTGCGTGCGGTCGGGACGGACGCCTACGTGTACCGGCTGGAGCACAGCAAGACACAGCAGGCCGGCGTGACAGCCACCTCAACGCCCGACAAGCCTGTCCTTGATCGTGCAGGCCAAGCCATGACGGACTGGCTTGAAACGACCGGCATCACCGAGGGCGCCATCTTCCGCCGCGTCCGCCACTCGAAGCTGGGCGCCCCACTCTCCCCCGCCGCCGTGGGTGAAATCGTCCAGCGCAGGGCCAGGCGGGCCGGGCTCGAGGGGGATTTTGGCGGGCACAGCCTCAGATCTGGCTTCGTAACGGAAGCTGGCCGCCAAGGAGTGCCGCTGGCCGCTGTTATGCAGATGACTGAGCATCGAGCGGTGTCGAGCGTTATCGGATACTTCCAAAGTGGAGGGTCCGTGAGCAACCCAGCTGCACGCCTGCTGGAAGATCCTTGAGGTCAGAAGAAACATAGACCCAGTTCAGGCTTGTTGTGTCTCGCATAAGTCAACTGCCAGGAGCGCCGGGCGCCAAGGTTGCTCGCTTGGCCTCGTCTAAAAAGAGCCCACTTCGATAGCCGCACGAATTCTCATTCTGACCATCAGACATCACTGTGTGCTCTGACTACGAAATGCATCATCTAGTTGAGTGGCCTTCCTCGCGGACCTCGAAAGGCGAATAATTTCGTCAGCCGTTGCAAGATCGTTCACAACTATTCTGTAGCCCTCCATGGCCTCGCGGAGAGCGACGATCTCGGCACGAATCTTGTCCATGTGCAAAAGATCATTTTCTTCTCCAGCCATTATGCTGACGTACCTAGCTTTCTCTTCATTCGTCCCATCTGTCCAGCCACGAAAGAACAGCGCCGCACCAATTCCATGTAACGACGTGGCGCGATTAAACTTTGTACCAAGAACGTCGTGAAGTTTCTCTTCAAGCTCCGGAGCAATAACCGACATAAACTCCTGCCCGAATATCGTGTCAGAAACGCGCATAAGGCGAACTGTCTGGCGGCGCAAAGCGTAGTCCCAACTAGCTAGGCGTTCTTTTGCTTCAACAGGGTTAAGCGAGCCAATCACGGCAACCGGATTTGGCTGTGCGTCCTCGAGGAGAAGTTCTCCTTCATCGGCCGCGTCCTTCAAATTGAAGTACGTTTCCAACAACGCGGAGATTGTGGCTTCTCGCTCGGCTCCAAGCTTCCTGCCCCGTAGATCAATGGCAGTAGACTTAAGAACGTCAATGAATGATATGAGTTCGCCGAACATTGTCGTATGTGGACCTACGCCTCAAGTTGGTTCGGATCGCCCCCCTCCAATGCCTATTCCTCTAGCGTCGTCGGGTACGGAACCGCCGTTACGGCACTCCACCCATCCCTAGCGGGAGCATCGCCGCCGGAAGTCCTAATATGTTGACTTTCCGTTGCAATAACCTTCGCGCCTCGGTGCATGAAAGCTCGAACGACAGCGTTTCGAGGGTGATCAGGATCGGTTTTCGCGGAACTGCAAATAGCAGTGAATGTTTCTGATCCCGACGGCGGCTGCGCAGGCAAACGGGGCCCAAGCCAGCGGTCTAGAAGCGCAGTAGAAACATTTCTGCGTGACCCATGGTGAGGGATCTGGATGCGATCAACTCCGGGCAATCCCAACCCGAATCGGTCGCAATAGTCGGCGGCTTCAGTCAATGCGCCTCTGCCGCCATCGCCCGTAAGAACAATGGTCTTCTCGGATAGAACCGCCATCTGAACCACGCTCATCTCGTTTTCGCAGCTGGTGCCGTCTGCCGGAAAGGACTCGTGGTTCCATGCGCCTGCAATCAGAGATGCCGCCTTTCTGGCACCAGCTCCCAGGATCCACCGAATTCTATCCATCGCTGTGGCCTCTGCTTCGGCTACGCTTTCCGGCGTTTTTTCGGAATCGACGATTAGATCCAAGTATCGGGCACGACTCGGCGCAAGCACAAGAAAGTGGCCAATGTATTCGCCTTGAAAAGGATCCCGAATTCTAACGCCTTTTCGCTGCGCTATTTCCTCGATATCAGCAAGGCTCGAATAGATTCCACGCAATCGTGACCGCAGGCGATCAACATTTGTGTATGTCGCGAAACGAGGCAGAAGTTCTTCCGCGTAGAGCCATGGACGCAGCATCCACAACTCGCCGACCTCCATGTTCTCAACGACATGGGAAAGCCCACCCGTATGATCACCGTCACAATGCGTCACAACAACGTGATCTATCCGACTCGTGCCGTAGTATTTCTTGATATTGGCTACGATTGTGGGGCCAGTCACTTTGTATCCCCCGTCGACCAGGTGCACAAGCGTTTGACCGGCAACTTCATAGCGAACAGAAATTGCATCGCCGCTCTTGTCCGTTTCGACGTCGAAGAAGTCGAGTTCGAAGAAGTCTGCCATTACCTTCCCTCTCTGGTAGATGCAATTGCCATTGCGGTGGTTACCCATCGCTCTGCCGTGACTCGCGCAGCGTTGACGTTAAGAATGAATTGCAAGACTAAAACGCCAAAATAAATCGCGATTAGGCTAGGCGATTTAATCTGCGTGAGAGCGATGCCGCCGAATACAAGCATCATCAACACAGCGAGAACAGCGTAGTCCCGACAGAAAAGGTATGTTCGCCGCTGGGTAGAAATTGCAGGCTCATCTCGAACCGTTGAGTAGATTTGGTACCAAAGCTTGTTTTGAAAGAACGGATCGGTCGGAAAAGGGCCGAATCGTTTCAGTAGAGCGGCCGCGTCAATGCGAGGGTCCTGCACAAGAAATTCAGTGAAGGCGCGACTACCGGGCAAAGGGTTCTCGCGCTTCCAGAACACTATCCTCTCCTTATTGGCCGTCGATATCTGAGAGTTGACGATAGTGATGAAAGCAAGCCCGATCACAGCTGGTATGGCCAAGTGCCAATTGGTCAAAGCACGAACCCACTCATTGAGTTCGAGGCGGTCTGTGGTCACTAGGCTATAGAGAACGACGGCATTGAGTACTACGGCCGCGTACAGGCCGATCCGGTTCTCGTCCTTCTGGGAACTTGCCAAGACTCAACTCCTGTAGGCCGGCGGGCTTCCGGCATGGTTCCAATCAACTGTTGGGGAGGGCGCCAGCAGAATCAAGCTCCCAAGTGGGTTGAACCTCGGACTGCCGTTCGCCTTCTGAAAAGCCGAAGATTGGTATGCGCGCGACGGCTCAATAAGCTGGTACGTTCTGACTCGCCCATTCCCAGATCGTTGTACCGCCTTACCCCCGATCATGGTCCCTAACCGAGCCCCCTGAGTGCTAACGCCGGGGAGACCTCCTGACGGCCATTAGCGGCCGCGTGCGTCTCGCCGCATGAGACAGGCCGACTTGAAGCTAGTCCCGGTGTCCCCCGAAAAGGGAGAGAATTTTTCGCACCCGAGTTGCGGCGGATCCGCCTGCCGACTTCACCTTTTGCTAGCAGCGGGACCGCGCGACTGATGAGCTTGTGGGACTTTCAGGCTTGTTCTGGGCGATGGGGCGGCGGTCGCCCCGCCTCGCTCGCAACTCCCGGTCCCGCCTGCAGCAGCCCGACCAGGTGGTCACTGACGGTGATTCCGCGTACGTTTCCAACTCAAAGTACCTGGACCGGAAAATGGGTGGGCAGGTCAAGCTGACTGAGCATCGTGCCGTGCGGCACGATCGAAACACCCGGGTTGGGCTTCAGGAGAGTGAGACCACTATGTTGGGCTGGATCCGCAAGCTAATCGGCGCCCCAGCTTCCCGGCCACCCGCCGCGGCCGTGGGTGATGCCGCGCGATCGGTGAGCTTCACCGGCGACGAGTTCTATGGTGCGAACAGCGACATCCTGGATGGAGTTCAGTTCAGCGCGACGCTTCAGGCGCGCACGCCCCTAAGGATCCTCGAACACCATGGCGAGGTATTCCGTGGCCCGCCTTCGCAAGCTCCCGATTACGGCGGCCAGGAGCACGGGATCTGGCTGCCAAAGACGAAGGGCGAGCTGGGTGATTTCCTTCAGCAAGGCGCCAAACATGCCAGCGACGCAGGCCCCGTGGCGCCCGCAGACTACCTTCCGTTCCTGAAGGCGTTCCGCGCCATCGTGGAAGGCCCCGGGGACGTGATGGAGAAGATCCGCCTTCTGCGCCTGCTGCCCAAGGAATCGCCGGTGTTCAAGCGGTTCTGGAGCAAGCTCACGTCCTACTACCCGGACTTCCCCGAGAGCTTCTTCTACCGGCGGCTGACCGAGCTCGAGGGCGTCGGCCCGACGACTGCCAAGCGCCTGTTCGAGAGTGGAATCAGGTCGATTGAAGACGTGCACGCGGCCACGGATGCCGACCTACTCGCGGTTCAGGGGGTAGGCAAAGCGCTGGTGGCCAAGATTCGCAGCGCTGACCAGTCAGGTTCCGCGCGGGAGCGGCAAGAGGGCGCTCCCCCGTAGCAGCACCGGATCGAAGCTGAAGACGTGCTCGTGCGGCGCGGCCGCGCACCGACCGACAATGCGATCGGGGAACGCCGTGCCTCCGTCTTGGAGGTCCACGTCGGAGCCGCAAACCGGGCACGGAGCCCAGTGGCGCACCACCGACAGCCAGCCGGAGGGCGTGGCGCCTTGCCGCCGGCGGACGAGGTGCAGCTGTGCAAAGTCCTGCGTGAACGCTAGCTGCCCCATCGGGAGGATCACGAGGCGGTCGCTGGGAAGGCGCAGCCAGGGCCGCGTGCCGAACCGCCAACAGCTCCACGCCACAGCGAGCATGAAGCCACCGATGGCGATACCTGCGGAGCTGTCTGCCCCGGGGGAGAGCATGACTACGAGGGCGAGCCAGACGATGCCGAGGTCGAGGATTACGTTGGACAGAACCATCAGGAAGAGGGCCAGCCCGCGGCGGGACAACAACGGGAACCCGCCGGGCGGCGAGAGCCAGCGAAGCGGCAGCGCGAGGCGGGCCGGTTCCGCGGTGTAGTGGATGGCGCCGTCATGCCGCAGCTCGGCGTCGTCTGCCGCGGGTAGCGCCCGGGCGAGCGGTTCAAAGCGGAATCCCCAGACCGTCTGGTTCCCCTTCCCTCCCCCTGTGCGCCGGGACAGCGTCACCTGCGCCGTGATACCGGCGTGGCGAGCGTCCGCGGCACGGCCGGACTCACGAGAATCCCACCATTCCGCCATCCGGGCCGAGCGGACCCACTTCCCCGGATCGTGCTCGTTGGCCTGCTCGACCTCGAGGCTGTATTCGCGGGCCAGCGTGCCCACGTCGATCAGCGCCGGCTGGTCGCCCCGCTCTGCCGCGGCGAGAGCGCGCTGGGCGAGAAGCTCGAGGAGCCTGGCCGCCTTGGAGTTGTCGGCATTGCGTGCGAGCCAGCCGCGGAGCCATTGCGCCGCCTGCAGCGAACCCGCCGGGAGGGTTTGAGCCGCTTCTGGCCTGTTTTGGTCATCGAGCATGCTGTTTCCTGAGGTTGTGTCCATCACCAGGAAATCCTACATGCCCTCGCCTGCCCGGCGGCCTTGTCCCAAGCGTATTGAGCCGCGTACCACCCTGCTGATGCCTTTCGCGCTGCGGGACGGCCGAATGGTTGCCCCTCACCAGGTAGTGACCGGTCTGGCCTGCGGGTGCGTTTGCGCCTGCTGCGGCGCGCCGGTCATGGCCAAGGCGCTTGACAGCAAGGACCGGCGGGCGCACTTCTCGCACCACGGGCGTACCGCATGCTCTGGCGGCGTCGAGTCGGCGCTGCATCGGATGGCCAAGCAGGTGATCGCCGACCGCCGGGAGCTGCTGCTGCCGGCGTGGAATGGATCGCCCGAGATGCCTAACCCGCCCACGCGGGTGAACCAAATGGGGGAGACGGTCGTCGGCGTGCCCGTGGGCTTCCCCGCGCGGGTGGTCGAGCTGGCTGTGGTGTCCATCGAGGATCGTGGCGTCGCGGCCGACTACCGGCCGGATGTGCTGGTGCGGGATCAGGAAGGCGAGCTGCTCGTCGAAATCCGGGTCTCGCACCGCGTGGATCCGCTCAAACAGCGGCGCGTGCAGGCCGACGGCCGGCGCATGCTGGAGATCGACCTGTCCGCCCTGCCGGTGGAGGGGCTGGATCTGGCTGGGGTCGAGCGCGCCGTGCTGTACGGCCAGAACAACCGGCACTGGATCTCGTATCCAGCTGCCACGGAGGCTTGGCGAGCTAGCTGGACAGACCTACAGTCGATGGTCGCTGCGATGGATCGCGGTATCGCGGCTGGTCAACGGGAGCAACAGCAGCGCGATGCCCCGGTCCGAGCACGCCTGAGGGCCATGCACGCCCATGACCTGGAGCGGCTTGCTTCCCTGGCTGCCCCTGAAGCCCAGGCTGCCCGTCTCGCGGAGTTCGCAGCTCGTGATGCGCCCGTGCTCGAGGAGGCCCTGTCGCAACTTCCTGCGGCCTTGCACAGCGCGGTGCTCTGCCCCCACGGGGGCGACTGGGCGTACTCGACGCTCCCGGAGCTCTGGAAGGCCAGCGTGGTCGTCGAGCGCATCCTTCCCATGCACCGAGGCAGCACCGTCAGCCGCCCGGAATTGGCGAGATGGGTACGCGAGACGTTTGGAGTGCCCGCACCCCTGTGGCGGCTTTATGAGGCTCAGAAAAGAAGCAACGCCCTAGCCGCGGCACAGGGCTGGCGACCGCACGCATGGTTCCTCACGGACGAGGAGAACGCTTCCATCCCGGATCCTGAAGGGGCGGTGGCCGGGCTGCTGGCGCGCCTGGCGGGGGAGCGTGTGCTGCGGGCCCTGCGCGGCAGGCCGGGAATCTACGTCCGAACGTGAGACAAATGTGCCCGACTCCAACACGATCGAAAATGGCGGGAGGTTCTAGTGTCCGTTCTGGGCGTAGCCCTCCCCTCCCCTCCCCTCCCCTCCCCGGAAAGCGTCTCCTATTCCAATACCCGAGCGCGTCCGCCTCCGGCGTGAGGCGGCAGTAGGCAGCTGCCCACCCTGGACCGCGTTCAGCGCCAGAGACCTGGTCAGCCTCCACCGGCATCGACCATCAAGTGAGCCGGTACCCGTACCGGCGGCTCGCGGCCGGGCATAATCAGGCGATCAGGTACAGGGAATCTGTCGAAATGACACCGGAAGAATTCATTACTCGATGGAAGGGCCACGAATTCAATGAACGGGAAGGCGCGCAGTTGCACTTTTCGCACCTTTGCCGCCTGCTGGGAGTGGAAGAACCACTCAAGAAGGGCGAGTACCAGTTCGAGCGCGGTGCTGAGAAGTCCAGCGGCGGTAACGGCTGGGCCGACGTATGGAAGCGTGGTCACTTCGCATGGGAGAACAAGAAGCCGGGCCGCAACCTGAAGGATGCGCTAAAGCAGCTCACCGACTATGCGCTGCAGCTTGAAAGCCCGCCGCTGCTGGTGGTCTGCGACCGCGAACGCATCATCATCCATACGGCGTTTACCGGCTATCCCGATGAGCCGAAGGAAATTCGCATCGAGGAGCTGGTCGATGAATCCAAGCGCCAGTTGCTGCGCTGGGTGTTCACTGAACCGAACAAGCTGCGGCCGGAAAAGTCATCCGCGGCTATCACGGCCGAAGCGGCTAAGCGATTCGCGGACTTGGCCGAAGCCATGCGTCAGCGTGGCCAAGACCCCGACAAGGTGGCGCACTTTCTCGTGCAATGCTTGTTCTGCATGTTCGCCGAAGACGAGGAACTGCTGCCGGAAGGCATCTTCACCAGTTTGCTGACCAAGGCGGGTGCCGACGCGGATAGGGCAGCCGACCGCATCACTAAGTTGTTCACGGCAATGGGCGAGCAAGGCGGTGACTATGGCGACGACGCCATAGCTTGGTTCAACGGCGGGCTGTTCAAGGCCATCGCCCCGCCCAAGCTCATCGAGTCCGACTTGGCAACCCTCCGTGCCGCTGCCGCCAACATGGACTGGCGTGCCATTGATCCGACCATCTTCGGCACCTTATTCGAGCGCGGTCTGGGCGACCGCCGAGCGCCGCTGGGCGCCCACTACACAGACACTGGGACCATCGCTAAGTTGGTTGCCCCATTGGTAAGCGAGCCTTTGCTGGCCGAATGGGAGGCCGTGCACGCAAAGATTGCCAAGCTCGCGCCGAAGTTCGGGATGACAAAGGGGCGCGGCAAGTCCTATCGTTCGAATGATGCCAAGCTCCAAGGCGAGGCGCTGTATCAAAGCTTCCTATTGCGCCTGAGCCAGTTCCGCGTGCTTGACCCGGCCTGCGGATCCGGCAACTTCTTGTACCTCGCTTTGAAAGCATTGCGGGACGTGGAGAAGCTCGCCCACGTGCAGGCCCAGGAACTGGGCCTGCATGGCGAAGTCACGATGCAGACTGGTCCTCACAATATCCTGGGGTTAGAAATCAATGAGTTTGCGGCAGAGCTGGCGCGGGTCACCGTCTGGATTGGCGATATCCAGTGGTGCCGACAGAACGTCTGGCAGCACAGCATCAACCCTATCCTGAAGCCGTTGGATGGCATCCAGAACCGGGATGCGCTGTTGAACAAGGACGGAACCGAGTCGCAATGGCCGAAGGCCGACGTCATTGTGGGAAACCCACCTTTTCTTGGCACCAAGAAGCAATGGAGCGAACTGGGGCGCGAGTACACCGAGAGGATGCGGTCCGTGTATGGGACCCGGGTTCCCGGGTTCGCTGACTTGGTGTGCTATTGGTTTGAAAAAGCGCGTGCCCAAATCGAGGCGGGAAACGCACAAATGGCCGGCTTGGTGGCAACCAACTCAATTCGAGGGGGCGAGAATCGCAGCGTCCTCGACCGCATAGTGCAGACTACCCGCATCTTTCGGGCGTGGAGCGATGAGAGCTGGGTCAATGACGGCGCAGCGGTCCGCGTGTCGATGGTTTGCTTTGGCAAAAACGGCGAACCGGCACAGTTGGACGAGAACACCGTAGTGAAAATCAACCCCGACTTGACTTCTGGCGTAGCTGTTACGACAGCCAAGAAGCTGATTGAAAACGCAAACTGCGCCTTCGTCGCCACCGTGAAAGCAGGGCCATTCGATATTCCGGGTGAAACGGCACGGGCATGGCTGAAGCTGCACAACCCGAACGGCATGCCAAATAGCGACGTGGTCAAGCCTTGGGCAAACGGCATGGATGTTACACGCCGATCTTCGGATACGTGGATTATCGATTTCGGTGTCCGCATGGAGGAGGCCGCAGCCGAGCTGTACGAGACACCTTTTGCGCACGTCAAGAAGGCTGTGAGTGCCCAACGTGACGCGAGCACAAAAGACACCAAGTACAAACGGTTCTGGCAAATGGCGCGCCCAATTCCTGCAATGCGCGAAGCTCTGCGAGGTCGGGGTCGATATCTCGTCACGCCTGTAGTTGCAAAGTACCGCCTGTTCGCATGGATGGATGCGGGCGTTCTTGCAGACCATCAACTTATCGCCATTGCCCGCGAAGATGACACTACGTTTGGCGTTCTACACTCGCGCTTTCATGAAATCTGGGCGCTGCGACTCGGCACAGAGCTTGAAGACAGACCCCGCTACACACCAACGACCACATTCGAGACTTTTCCATTCCCGGACGGCTTAACCCCGAAAGACACCAAGGACGGCGCCCCAGACACGGAGGCCGGCAGAGCTATCTCAGCAGCTGCCAAGCAGCTCAACAATCTGCGCAATACGTGGCTTAACCCGCCGACAATTGTGGATTGGGTTCGGACGCCGGAAGAAGAAGCTGCCGGCTTCCCCAAGCGCCCCGTCGCCAAACCTGGCTATGAGGCCGAGTTAAAAAAGTACACGCTCACCAACCTCTACAACGCCAGAGCCAAGGGCGACGCCGCGTGGCTAGACCGTGCGCACAAAGACTTGGACAAGGCTGTGGCTGCCGCTTACGGCTGGACCGACTACACCCCAGATATGCCTGATGAGGAGATTCTGGGTCGCCTGCTGGCTCTGAACCAAGCGCGCGTTGATAGTGCCCTGTTGGGGGAAGATATCCGGCCTAATGCGAAGAAAGCCAAGGTTACGAGGTCCAAGGCTACGGAGGCCAAGTTTTAGTCAGCTTGCCACCCGTTGGTCGGTCCACTGTAGGCGCCGGTAACTCTAACCTTTGCGCCGCGAGGTACTGACCAACGATTCTGGCGTTGACTAAGCCAAGCGGCCTGGAGGGCGGCGACTGGAAGCTCGGGGGCGCGGCTGGCTGCTGCTACCGACCATTAGCCGACCCGATGCTTCAGTCCCAGGAGGCTTGCGTTCAACTGCGAGGGCTCCATTTCTTATCGACTCGGCCGTGGTGTGCGCGGCGGATGCTGGAGAAGCGGATGGCCAAGGTCGGTCGCAATGCCCCCTGCCCGTGCGGCAACGGGAAGAAGTTCAAGAAGTGCCACGGCGCGCCGAAGGAGGCCCCGGTGAAGCGCCCGCCCGGACCGCCCCAAGAAGTGTTCGAGGCCTTGATGCGCCGAGCCCACGCAAAGCAGGTGCAGACCGTTCGTCAACAGGGTCACGGCCGCCCCATCGTCTCCAACGAGTTGAAGGGCACCCGGTTCGTCGTCGTAGGCCAGGAACTCGCCTACGGGCCCTGGAAGATTTTCCCCGACTTCCTCCTCCACTACGTGCGAGCGCGCCTGGGGTTTGAGTGGGGCGAAGCTGAGAAGGGTAAGCCCGAGGTGGAGCGCCACCCGTTCGTCCGCTGGTGGGAAGCGTTCGGCGCCCAGCGCGAGCGCCACACTACGTCGGCCGATGGGATCAACACCATGCCAATGTATGGAGCGGCCAGCGCCGTGCTTGGGCTCGCTTACGACCTCTACACCATCGAACACAACGCCGAGGACGAGCAGGCCGCCGCCTCGTTTCAGCGGATGCTGGCCCGGCTGCGCATCGCCGACCAGTTCATGGGCGCCAGGCACGAAGCCCGGGCTGCTGGCATGCTGCTGCGCGCCGGGTTCAAGTTGGCCTGGGAAGACGAGCAGGTGCGCCAGGACGGTGGGCATGGGGAGTTCGTGGCTACGTTCCCCGAGACGGGCCGCTCGTTCTGGGTCGAGTGCAAGATGCGCCAGCCCGAACGCGAAGACGCCCGCTTCCGCTATACGCACCTAGTCAGCGAAGCCCTACAGAAGGCCACCGACCTGGAACGTTTGGTCTTCGTAGAGCTGGCCTACACCGGCGCCCCGTTGAACGAGGAAACGGGCGGCTGGGCAGGCATCGCCGTGAACCAGTTGCGCACGCTCGAGCAACAGCTCACGTCTCTTCCCGCAGCCCTGGTGGTGCTCACCAACTTCCCTGAGCACTGGCAGCTTGATCAGCCCATGGAGGGCACGGGCGTTGTGATGGAAGGATTCGGGACGGATCGGTACCGCATGGGTCAAGAAGAAGAATTGCTGGCCGCCATCGAAGCCAAGGAGCGCAACCGCGAAATCGAGTTCCTGTGGACCTCGCTGCAGAAGCACTCACGCGCTCCCATCACTTTCGACGGCTCGTTGCCCGGCGTCGATCCCGATAGACAGCTGGTGCTTGGGCGTTCCTACCCTCTGCCCGACGGCCAGCTGGGTGTGCTGGAAGAAGCCACGGTGGTCGAGCAGTGGAAGCAAGCCGCCTGCTTCATGCGCCGCGCTGACGGCACGCGCGTCATGGTCAACATCGATCTGAGCGAGGACGAACTGGACGCATGGAAGCGCCATCCCGATACGTTTTTCGGCGAGCTTCGACCCCACCACCCGCCGGCCAAGAACGCGATGGATCTCTACGAGTTCTTCCACTCCAGTTATGTGAATACCCCGAAGGAAAAGCTGCTGGAGTTTATGGCGTACCACCACAACATCGCTGAGCTGCGCGAACTTCCCCAGCCCGAGCTAGCCAAGCGCTACGCCTACGCACTGGCCGCCACCGTCGTTAAGGACGCGCCCGCGCCGGCTACGCCCACCTGGCAAAAGCGGCTGCGAAAACCTCCCACAAGGAAATAGCCCAGCCGGTCCAAACACCGTTCCTTTCTATAGCCCGCGCGCGGTGCGCGCCCCTAAGCCATGCAAATTAGGGTCGCCGGATACCTGCTTTTGGGTCGGAAGTTGCCCTCACCTACCCCCGATAACGTGCCCTTATCTGCCCTGGACCAAGCTCGCCGACACGGGTATCAAGGCCTTGGCGCTCTTGAAATAACGCCCATGGGTCCTTCTGAGCGCCACTTCGTCAGCTGCGTGCAGCAGCACGACTTCGCGCCGAGTGTTTTCGGCGCGCAGGCGGAGTTCAAGGGCAAGCCGCGCGTCGTCGGCCTGTTCGCGTTCGGTGTCGGCAAACGCGACTAAGTTGACGATTTCGCCGCGCTGGCGGTCGTATTCGATGAGAAAAAGCATGTTCTACTCCCTGTGCGATTCGGCCAGTTTGCGAGCAATCTCCGCCACGGCGGCCGCGAACTTCTGGTGCTGTCCCTCGACCTCCTGCTCGATCTGCTCGACGAAGCGGCCCACGTTCGAAACTGCTCCAAGAATCGAGCGCTCGCTTTCCGGTCCGCCCCCGTACTTCAGGGCGGGCTCTGCGGTATCGCCCAGCATCTCGGCGTATTCGGCCTAGGCATGCTGAGGTTCGATCCGGATCTGGATCGCGACGGCCCGGCCCTCGACCCGGGCGAACACATGCACCGCCTTGTGGCCATTGCTCGGGGCTCGCGTCTGTCCACGACCGTGCAGTCCGGAAACAGCGCTGTGAGCCGGGCCACCAGTTCATCCTGCTGGCGGGAATTTCCCACGACCAGGCGGCAGCCGGCTACGTCCTGCATCTGGCCCAGCCGCGTGGAAGAACTGACCAGTGCGCTGCAGCCCAATGTGGGCTCAGGTGCACGCCAGGGTTAGAACCGGTGCGAAACCGCCCCCGGGCGTGCGAAAGTTAGTGGTTTGCCCGTGATAGAGACGGGCCGCGAAGAACAGCACTTGCCCCTCATAGGCATAGCCGCGCAGATCGACCTTCAGTGGAGTTGATTCGGGTCCTGTGTGTCGCACACTGGGTGGAATCAGGGCCTGCGCCACATAGTCCTGGTCGGCCATCTGCGCCCAAGTCTTGCGAGTGAGCTTGTCGCCCCGGTAGCTGGCGCGGCTGCCAAAGCCCCCGGCTGGCTTGAAGAACCATTCTTGTCGTGTAGCCCACAGTTGCTCGCGATTGTCCGCGCTCACCAGCACCGTTCGCGGGACCATCTCGGTGAGCAGCGTCTGCCGATCCGGCGACAGTCCTGCTTTGGCCAAGAATGTGCGGTCTCCCAACAAAGTCAGGTTGCGCTTGTCGGCCCACAGGGCGTGGGCGCGTGGATGGGGGCTCAGCGCCACCGCACCCGCGAGATACGCCAGGCGCAGGGCCTGCGAGGTGGGAGCCATCAACGCGAAGTCAGTGAGGCGGTTGTATACGCAGCCGATGCGCTCCTCGCCCAGGCGCAGCGCCCCGTCGACAAACCGCAGGTCGCCTGGGTCGCAGATCGCCGTCCGATAGCCCCGCGCTTCGAGCGCACGTTTGAACAGCATGAACTCAGCATAAAGATACTGCTGCTCTGGCGCGTGATCCACGATGGCCACCAGCGAGTTATCGGCGCGTCCGCCCTGCGCCTGCCATTCATCGAGCAGGACGTCGATGGCGGCCTGCTCGGCCTCGCTGGAAGCGGCCGGCGTGCTCAGCGACGGCAGGCAAAGACGCTGTGCCTTGGCCAAGAGGGCATTGAGCAGCAGGCCACCGGGATTGGTGTTGATCTCGATGAGCCGGGGTCCTGTGGGCCCCAGATGAAAGTCAAAGCCCAGCAGTCCGCCGGGCGAGCCAGGATCGTGCCGGGCGATGACGGGCGCCCAGGCCAACGCGGTTTCGACGAAGGCAGGGGTCGCGACGGCTGCGCTCAATGCCTGTACGGCCGCCTCCATCTGCCTAACAGTGTGCTCGGGCACGAAGATCGGCAGTGCGGCGAACAAGTGTGCGTGGGCGTCGGTCAAGCGACTGGGTGCGCCCTCTGACGCCAGCAGGCCGTTGACTTGCTCACGCACGGAATCCGGATCCACGGCGACGCAGAAACAATCGCGATGCAGGGCCTCGGCGGTCACGGTTTCCACGCAGGGCGCACCGCACCCCTCCAGGACGCGGCGAATGACGGGCTGGGTCACAACGGTCACGGGACTTGGATCCTCTCAGCAGGGAGTGCGTGTCGGACGGCGGACGGATCCGATGCTACGCTTGTCACGGGGCTGGGGCGCCGGAACTTTCCGGACCGAAGCCTGTCCGATGCCCGGAGCCGGTGGGTTGACGCAGGTCAAGCCGCCAAGACACCAGAACAGGTACCGTGCCGCCCAGGATGAAGACATTTCGCCGCCACCGCTTGCGTACCCGCCTTTCGCTTCTGGCGATGGTGGCGCTGCTGTGGTCGCAATTGGTCCTGGCTGCCCACCCGGCCTGTACCTTGGCCAGTATGGCAATGGACAATGCCCACGACGTGTCGACAGGGCACGTCGACCCCGAGCCGGCCCCCTGCCATCCGTCGCCGTCCCCGGAGAGTTCTCCTGTTTGCGATACCCACTGCAGTCGCAGTGACCTGAGTCCGGACGTGGCTCGCGTGCTGGCCGTTCCTGCCTTGGGCGCCTGCTCTGTCGTTCCGGTCATGAGCGTGCAGCGCCTGCCTCATGAGCCTGATGCCGCCCAAACCCCGGGGCCCTTGCGCTCCTGGCATCGACCGACCGCCCACCCCGCCAGTCTCTTGTTGATTTGATCCCGCACCGATGACCGGCCGGCGCCGCTGTGCGCCGTCGCCGGAGACATCGGTTCGGCCGCGTCCTGCGGCCGGTGCCGTCCGACCCACCCCTGCGGCCCCCGTGGCCAGCAGCCGTGCAAGGCGAACATCATGGGATCCACGCTCACCTTTACCCCCCCGGGGCCCCGCCCTAACCACCCGCGCCGTGGCGCGCTCCGCGCTTTGGCCTTGGCGACACTGCTCGCGTTCGCGCCAGCGTCCTTCGCTGACACGCCGCTACCCGGAGCCGATGTCGAGTCCGTGCGGACCTGGTTGTTGGGCAACAATCCGGACCTGCAGGCGATGCAGGCCGAGGCAGAAGCAGCGCAGGCACGCATTTACCCAGCTGGCGCCCTGCCCGACCCGATGGTCGGCATCTCATTGCAGGGGATCAACCCTGATCGCCCGAACTTACTGCCCGGTAACGTCGGGTCGGCGACCTACAGCGTGAAACAGCCTATCCCGCTATGGGGCAAGCGCGGGTTGGCCCGCGACGTGGCGCGACAGCAGGCTGACGCCATCCAGCTGGAGCGGGAAGCCGCGGCGCTGAGGTTGCTGGCGCAGGCGGAGCAGGCCTATGTGCGCTACTGGCATGCCCGCGAGGGTGTGGCCGTGGTTGACCGGCTGATCGAACTGTTGGCGCAGATGGAAGAGGTTGCCCGGGTACGGTACGCCTTGGGCGTCGCGGCCCAGCAGGATTCCATCCGCGCGCAGGTGGCCCGCACCGCGATGCAGCGCGAACGTATCGAGCGCCTGGCTATCCGTGAAGAGGCCGTGGCCATGTTGAACGCCACCCTCGGCCGGCCGGCCGACGCCCCCTTGGCCGAGCCGACCGGCGAGCCCGTGCTGGCCGTGCCGGCCGCTTCGCTCGGCGAAGCGCTCGGCCTGCTGGCGGAGGCCCGGCATCCTGCCTTGCGGGCCAGTACGGCACTGGCTGGGGCGGCCGATACGGCGGCGCAGCTCCAGCGCCGCCGCCGTTTGCCTGATCTCACGCTCGGCGTGGGCGTCATGCAGCGCGATGATCGCGTCGACGCCTACGAGGTGATGCTCGAAGTGGAGATCCCGCTACAGCGGCGTGCGCTGCGTGAGCGAGAGCGTGAGGCCCTGCTCATGAGGGACGCCGCAACGGCGCGTGCCGAGGCGATCGGCACCGAACTGCAGGGCCAACTGGGCCAGGCGTGGGCCCAGACGCGGAGTGCACGCGAGCAGCGCCGCCTGATCGAGCAGACATTGTTGCCGCAGGCGCAGGCCAACTTCGAATCCGCCCTCGCCAGCTACCGGGTCGGCGACGTCGACTTCGGCACCTTGTTGGAGGCCTTGGAGGCCTGGCAAGGCGCTGATCTGTCGCGCGTGGATGTCCGTCGTAATGAACTCGTTGGCGCCGCTACGGTGCGCGCCCTGATTGGGAGTGTCGAATGAATCGGTTCAATTGGAGTGTCCTGGCCCTCGCTGTTGGAGCGGCGCTGGCCCTGGGGTGGTGGTCGGGACGCGCCTCGGCGCCGGACGCCGGGTCGCTGAACGTCCAGGAGACCTCGGCCGAATCGGGCGAGCGCAAAATCTTGTACTACCGCAACCCCATGGGTCTGCCCGACACCTCGCCCGTGCCCAAGAAGGACGCCATGGGCATGGACTACATCCCGGTATTTGAGGGCGGAGAGCCCGCGGCGGAGCCCGGAACGGTCGTGTTGCCGCCCGACAAGGTCCAGAAATTGGGCGTGCGCACCGAGGTGGCCGTTCGAGAGGCCTTGGTCGCCAACGTCCGTGCGAGCGCCTCGGTGCAGGTGGACGAGACCCGGCAATTTGTAGTCGCCCCGCGCTTCGAGGGCTGGATAGAGACCCTGTACGCGAACGAGACCGGCATGACGGTGCGGCGCGGCGAGCCGCTGATGGCGATCTACAGCCCGGAGCTGATCGCGGCCCAAGGCGAGTACGCGGTGGCCGACGCGGCGGCGAAACGTCTGGCCGACAGTGATCCGGCCAGCGCCGCCACCATGCGCCAGTTGCGCGACGCGGCGCAAACACGCCTGCGCAACTGGGAGGTGGCAGGGGCACATGTCGCTCGCCAGGGCCGCGAGGCGCGCCTGGTGCTGTCGGCACCCGCCGATGCCGTTGTGGTCGACAAGCCTGTCGTCCAGGGTGACCGATTCACCCCGGGCCAGACCATCCTGCGGCTCGCCGACCTCTCCACGGTCTGGGTGATCGCCGAGGTGCCGACATCGGCGTCGGCCGATCTGGCGATCGGCAGCCAGGCCAGCTTCGAGACGCCCAGCCTGCCCGGACAGCGCTTCGAAGGCGAGGTGAGCTTCCTCCAGCCGGTCGTCAACCTGACCAGCCGCACGGTCGGCGTGCGAATCGAACTCCCGAACCCCGACGGGGTCCTGCGTCCCGGGCTCTTTGGTGATGTGGAACTGCAGGGCCGCGGCGGGGACCCGACCGTCGTGGTGCCGCGATCGTCCGTCATCGACTCCGGGACGCGCCAATTGGTCCTGGTGGAGACGGCCCCGGGCCGATTCGCGCCACGCGAGGTTCGCTTGGGTGCTCGGGCCGGTGATCGGGTCGCCGTGCTGTCGGGCGTCGAGGCCGGGGAGAAGGTCGTGGTCTCGGCGAACTTCCTGATCGATGCGGAGAGCAACCTGCGATCGGCCATGCAGGGCATGGAACATGGATCGCCTCCCCCGGCCGAGGATCACAGCGCCCATGAGGCGACGGCAGCACCACCGGCCGAAGACCCGCACGCCGCCCACACGGGAGGGCAGTGACATGCTCGCCCGCCTGATCGAATGGTCGGTCCGCAATGTCTTCCTGGTCCTGGTGATGGCAATCGCCATCACCGCGGCGGGCATTTATGCCGTCGCCCGAACCCCGCTCGATGCCCTGCCCGATCTCTCCGATGTGCAGGTGATCGTCTTCACTGAAGTGCCCGGCCAGGCGCCGCAGGTGGTCGAGGACCAGGTCACCTACCCGCTGACCACGGCCATGCTCGCGGTGCCCAAGTCCAAAGTCGTGCGCGGCTTCTCGTTCTTCGGGGCCTCGTTCGTCTACGTGATCTTTGAGGACGGCACCGACATCTACTGGGCACGCTCGCGCGTGCTTGAGTACCTGAACTTTGCGTCCAAGAAGCTGCCCGAAGGCGTGACCCCGACGCTGGGTCCGGACGCCACGGGCGTGGGCTGGGTCTACCAATACGTGCTCGAGGGCGAACAATGGTCACTCGACCAGCTACGCGCCATCCAGGACTGGTATGTGCGCTACCAGCTGACCAAGGCCCCGGGCGTCGCCGAAGTGGCCAGCGTCGGCGGCTTTGTTCGCCAGTACTCGGTCACGGTCGATCCCGGCCGGTTGCGCCAGTACGGCATTCCTTTGTCGAGAATCTCGGAGGTGATCGCCAGCAGCAATCGGGACGTCGGCGGGCGCGTGCTTGAAATGGCGGAAACGGAGTACATGATCCGCGGCCGCGGTTACCTGCGCGGCATTGAAGACATTGAGCAACTGGTCGTCAAGGCCGAGGACGGCACCCCGGTCCTCGTGGGCGACCTGGCCCGGGTCGAGCTGGTGCCCGATGAACGCCGTGGCGTCACCGAGCTCAACGGAGAGGGGGAGGTGGTCGGCGGTATCGCGGTGGCGCGCTATGGCGAGAACGCCCTGACGGTCATCGATGGGATCAAACAGAAAATCGCGGAGATCGGTCCTGGCCTGCCTGAAGGTGTCTCAATCCGCGCCGTCTACGATCGCTCCGACCTGATTCACCGGGCTATTGCGACCCTGCGCTGGACCCTGCTCGAAGAGAGCGTGATCGTGGCGCTTGTGTGCATCGTGTTCCTGTTCCATGTCCGCAGCGCGCTGGTCGCAATCATCATGCTGCCCGTGGGCGTGCTGATCGCCTTCCTGGCGATGCGCCTGCTGGGCATGAACTCGAACATCATGAGTCTGGGCGGCATTGCGATCGCCATAGGCGCGATGGTGGACGCCGCGATCGTGATGATCGAGAACGCGCACAAGCACATCGAGCGCGACGATGGAACCAAACCGCGTATCCAGCTGATCATCGATGCCTGCCGCGAGGTCGGCCCCGCCCTGTTCTTCAGCCTGCTGATCATCACGGTGTCGTTCCTGCCGGTGTTTGCCCTGGAAGCGCAGGAAGGCCGGCTGTTCCATCCGCTGGCGTTCACAAAGACCTTTGCTATGGCGGGCGGCGCGCTGTTGTCGGTGACCCTGGTCCCGGTCCTGATGCTGCTGTTCGTGCGCGGCAAGATCCTGCCGGAAGCGAAGAATCCGGTGAACCGGTTCCTGATCGCGATCTACCGGCCGGTGATTGCCGTCGTTCTCAAGCACAAGGCGGCCACGCTGGTGCTGGCCCTGGTTGCCCTGCTCGGAACGGCCTGGCCTGCCTCGCGCCTGGGCAGCGAGTTCATGCCCACGCTCAACGAGGGCACCCTGCTGTACATGCCCGCGTCACTCCCGGGCATGTCGGTCACCAAGGCGGCGGAATTGCTCCAGCAGCAGGACCGGATCATCAAGACCTTCCCGGAAGTCGAGTCGGTCTTTGGCAAGGCCGGGCGCGCCCTGACGGCCACGGACCCGGCACCGCTGGAGATGTTCGAGACCGTCATCAACCTTAAACCCGAAGACCAATGGCGCGAGGGCATGACCATCGACGCCCTTATCGCCGAGATGGACACGGCGCTGCAGTTCCCCGGCGTGGCCAATTCCTGGACCATGCCGATCAAGGCCCGCACGGACATGCTGGCCACCGGTATCCGCACGCCGATCGGCATCAAGGTGTTCGGAACGGACCTGGGGGAGATGGAGCGACTGGCCAAGGAGATCGAGGCCGCAGTGCGGACCGTGCCGGGCACCACCAGCGCCTACGCCGAGCGTCTCACCGGCGGGTTCTACCTCGATATCGAACCCGACCGTCGCCAGTTGGCGCGTTACAACTTGCCGGTCGGCGAGCTGCAAGACGTCATCGCGGCCGCGCTGGGTGGCGAGATGGTCACCACGACGGTGGAAGGGCGTGAGCGCTTTGGCGTGATCGTGCGCTATCCCAGGGAATTGCGCGACAGTCCGGAAACCATTGCGCAGCAAGTGTTGGTCCCCACCATGGACGGCGCCCAGATTCCCTTGGGCGAGTTGGCGCACGTGACGGTTCGCAAGGGCGCGCCGTCGATCCGTACCGAGAACGCCCTGCTATCGGCCTACATCTACGTCGACACCCGCGATCCGGACATGGGGGCCTACGTTCGCTCCGCACAGGAGGCCGTAGCCCAGTCGGTCACCTTCCCGCCGGGCTACTACGCCACCTGGAGCGGCCAGTACGAGTACATGCAGCGGGCGATCGCCAAGATGAAAATCGTGGTGCCGGTGACGCTGTCGCTGATCTTCCTGCTCTTGTACCTGAACTTCCGCCGGGTCACCGAGTCGCTGATCGTGATGCTGTCCGTGCCCTTTGCCTTGGTCGGCGGCGTGTGGCTGATGTGGGCGCTGGACTACAACCTCAGTGTCGCGGTTGCCGTTGGCTTCATTGCGCTGGCCGGTGTCGCGGCCGAAACCGGCGTGGTGATGCTGATCTACCTTGACCATGCCTTGGAAGCCCGCGCCAAAGACCGGGAGGCGAAAGGCGAGGCGCTGACCTTGGCGGACATCACGGACGCCATCGTCGAGGGCGCCGTCGAACGCGTCCGACCCAAGATGATGACCGTGGTCGCCATTATGGCTGGCCTGCTGCCGATCATGTGGAGCACCGGCACCGGTTCGGAAGTCATGCGGCGCATTGCCGCGCCGATGGTCGGCGGGATGGTGTCGTCCACGATCCTGACGCTGGTCGTGATCCCGGTGATCTACGCGCTGGTCAAGCGCCGGGAGCTGCTGGGCCCCCGGGCGCAGGCCGTCCCGGTCGCCGGATTGTCGGAGGCGGCGCGATGATCGGCCCCCTCCCGTCCATTGACCTGCGTGCGGCACCCAGCTTTAGGGTCGACAGACCGCGCTCGTGCCGCGCGGTGAACCGACGCCGAGTCCGCGCCGAGGCTAGGGGGCGGCCGTACGGCCCGGGCCTGTCGCCCGGGCCGACGCGCCGCTCCCGGAGCCTGCGGTCCGCTTGCCTCCCGGTCCTACCTCAGGAGTTCGCCTTGACCCATCACGACTCACATCCACTTCCGCCGTCGCGGACACTCGAGCCAAGGCATGCGCGGACCTTGCGGGCTCGTCAATTGACGTAGGTCAAAGCCGGTCCCTAGGAGAGGTGTAACGTGCTGAGTAGGATGAACCGCTTCCGCCGCCACCGCTGGCGTACTCCCATTTCGCTGCTGGCGATGCTGGCGCTGGTATGGGCACAACTGGTTCTGGCGGGCCATCCGGCGTGCATGGGCTCGGCGATGGCTTCGATGCCCGCCCATGCCGAACATGCCGATCATGGCCAGTCCGCGGGAGCCGATCCGGCCCCACCGTGCCATGGCACTCCGCTCAATGGGGACACGCCCCTGTGCGCGTCGCACTGCAGTCAAGGCGACCTGAGCAAGGAGGCGCCGCGACTGGAGTCGGTACCGACCCTGGGTCCTGTGCCAATCATGTCGGTCGTGGCCGTGCAGCGACTGCCTGATGCGGCGGGCCGGGCGGTGGCAGCGCGTCCTCGTGTCGCCTGGCACCGACCTACCCCCCATCCAGCCAGCCTCCTGCTGATCTGATCCCGCGCCGATGCTCGACCGGCGCCCGTAAGGGCGCCGGTCGCCTCGGTGCAGCCGCCGTGTGCGCGGCCTGCCCCGCCGACTCCTACCGCAACGCCGTCAGGCGGCGGTACGCGCGAGGCCAAGACCATGAGATTTCCCCTTCCACGAAGAGCTGTCGCCATCAGCGTTAGCGCTCCGGCGCGCCTTGACCTGTGTCCGACACTCAGGTTTACGGTCTCCGGCAAGTTCTGCGGGAGCACGCGATGACAGCCCATCTGCACAAGACCGAGCCGCCGATGACGGTGCGCCGCCTGGCGAAATCGGGTGGCGTGACGGTGCACGTCGTGCGCAACTACCTGCGCCGCGGCCTGCTGCGGGCGGCCAGGCACACGGAGGCCGGCTACCAACTGTTCTCGACGGCGGAGCTGCATCGCCTGCACTTCATTCGCACGGCGCAGCGCTTGGGCTTCACTCTGACCGAAATCGAGGAAATCCTGCGGCGCAGTCGCCAGCGCCGGAGTCCGTGTCCGCTCGTGCGCGACATCATCAGCCGTCGGCTGGCGGAAACCCGTGACCAGCTCGAGCAGCTCCTGGCGCTGCAAACGCGAATGGCGCAGGCCGTGGCCCAGTGGTCCCGCCTGCCCGACGCCGTGCCGACGGGTAATGACGTCTGCGCACTGATCGAAGCCGTCGCGGCCAGCGAGGCCGCGGTCGTCCCCAAATCCACCCCGCGGCGCCTTCTGGGGGGTCGCAACGCTTCAGAGGAGACGGCCTCATGAGCCGCCCTCGTCCATCGCCATTGTCTTGCGGCCTGTCTCTGGCTGTAACGGCGGTCGCGCTTTACCTGGCATGCGCGCTGGTCGTGGCGTGGTCCCCCTGCACCCTGGCCGCCGGCCTGGGCCTGATCGTGCACGGCCTGAGCCCGTCGAGCCTCTCACCGGCGGTCGGCGAACTGCGCTGGAGCGCGGTGCTGATCGGTTCGCTCGCGATCGCGGGCCACGCCTTTGTGGCCGGCGCCCTCTTCGCCACTGTCAATCGCTTGATTGGAGGTCACCGATGAAACGCACTCACGTACCCCTGCTGCTCGCCAGCCTGTTCGCGGCTCCGCTGGCCGTCGCCGCACTGCCGGAAGCCGACGGCCCGACCGATGACACGCCCGTCGTCTTCCACTTCGCCGCGTCGGCATTGCCCACGGCGATACCGGCCAAGGGCGGCAATGCCGCCCTGACGGCCGCGGACGCGGCGGCGCTGGTCACTTACCTGCGCACGCTCGACAAGTCCTGATCCCGCCCCCTACCCGCCAGGAGTCCTTTCCATGACGACGCCTACAACCCATCCCCACGCGCCTGCCCCGCGACGGGCTCGAATGATTTTCTGGATCTTGATGGGATTCGCGGCTATTTACCTGCTCGCAGAGCACCGCCTGCACTTGTCCGGACTCTGGCGGTGGCTGCCGATCCTGATCCTGCTGGCCTGCCCGTTGCTCCACTTCTTTGGCCACGGGAGCCATGGCGGTCATGGAGGACACGGCGATCCTGACGCAGACGGCGCGGCCACCAACGGCGCGCCGCCGCCCGATGCGTCCACCCCGCCGGACGCGAGCCCACGGACGCCGCGCCCGCACACGCATCGCGGAGACCTGCCATGAACCCCATTGATTCCGGCTACGGGCTGTGGGCGCTGGCCGTGCTCAACGCTGCGTTTTTCATCTTCTTCGCCTGGAGCTTCTACACCCCGCTCACGACCCGGGACTGGCGCAGCTTCGGCTTGTATTCCGCGTTCGTCGTCGCGCTGTTCGCGGAGATGTACGGCTTCCCGCTGGGCCTGTTTCTGCTGTCGGGCTGGCTCTCGTCGCGCTTCCCGGAGGTCAACTGGCTCAGCCACGACGCCGGTCACGTGTTTGAGATGATGTTTGGTTGGCGGAGCAATCCGCACTTCGGTCCCTTCCACATCCTGAGCTTCGCTTTGATCGGCGGCGGCTTCTGGTTGCTCGCCCGCGCCTGGCCGGTGCTCTATCACGCGCAGCGTCGCGGTGAGCTGGCGCAGACCGGTCCCTACGCCCGCCTTCGGCATCCGCAGTACGCCGGGTTTGCGCTAATCATGACCGGCTTCCTGGTACAGTGGCCGACACTAATCACCCTAATGCTGTACCCGGTGATGCTCATCAGCTATGTGCGATTGGCGATCAATGAGGAGCGTGAGACGCGGGCACGTTTTGGTGCCGTCTACGAGCGCTACATGGCGGCGGTGCCGAGGTTCCTTCCGCGCCGTCGCCGGACGCAGGCGGTGGCCTCATGAAGGCCGATCCGAACACGACGGCAGTGAGAACCTGGCCGATCGGCGACATGCTGACCGAAGGCTGCGCCCGGACCCTGGCCGCCACGATCCGCGAACTGCCGGGCGTTGAGGCCGCGGATGCCAACTTCGCGACGGGCATGTTGCAGGTGCGCTACCTGCGCAGCGCGACCGAGCCCACCCGCATAGCGTCGGCTATACGCGCCTGTGGCTTCGCGTGTCGTGCCCCGTCGGCCGAGGCCAGCGCCCCGGCAGTTCCCCCCGCTGCCGGTCCCGCGCCCGACGACCATGCCGGGCACGGCAGCGGCCACGGGCACACAAAGCCCGCGGTCGCCGCGCCCCAGGCCAAGGTCGATCACGCGGGCCATGGTCCAGAGGCCTCCGCCAAGACCGGCTCAGACCCGCACGAGGGCATGCACCACGGAGGCGATCTGCACGCAGCAGCGGCGGACATGCGGCGGCGTTTCGTGATCGCCCTGGTGTTCTCGATCCCACTGTTCATCTGGTCACCGATGGGATTGATGAGCGCGCCCCCGACGCCGTTCGGCCTGACCGAGAACGTCTGGTTGTGGCTGTTGGCCAGCGGCGCGGTGATCTACCCGGGCTGGCCGTTCTTCACGGCGGCGATCCGCTCGCTGCGCCGCGGTGTGCTGGACATGGCGGTGCTGGTGCTGCTCAGCGTCGGCACCGGCTACGGCTTCAGCCTCGGGGCGACGTTCCTGTTCGACGGGCCCAATTTCTACGAGGCCTCCTCGGTCCTCATGACCTTCATCCTGCTGGGCCACTGGCTGGAAATGCGGGCCCGCGCCGGCGCCTCGGACGCGATGAAGGCCTTGCTAAAGCTCTCGCCGCCGCGGGCGATCGTGCGCCGGGACAACGTCGATGTCGAAATCGCCACCGACGACGTGCAGGTGGGTGACGTGGTCGTCGTGCGGCCGGGTGCCAAGGTGCCGGTCGACGGCGAGGTCCTCGAGGGCCAGTCCCAGGTGGACGAATCCATGCTCACCGGCGAATCGATGCCGGTGAAGAAGGTGCCGGGCTCGCTCGTGGTCGGCGGCACGATCAATCGCAGCGGCGCCTTCACCTACCGCGCCACCAAGGTCGGCGCCGACACCGCGCTGGCCCAGATCATCCAACTCGTCCAGGAGGCGCAGAACTCCAAGGCCCCGGCCCAGTTGCTGGCCGACCGCGCCTCGCAGTGGCTGGTGCTGGCGGCGATCGTGATCGGCGTGCTGACCTTCGCCGTTTGGTTCTGGTGGCTCGGCCAGCCCCTGCTCTTCGCGCTCACCCTGACCATCACCGTCTTCGTGATCGCCTGCCCCGACGCGCTCGGCCTGGCGACACCCATGGCGATCATGATCGGCACCGGCATGGGCGCCCGGCACGGCATTCTGTTCAAGCACGCCGAGGCCGTCGAACAATGCGCGCGGCTGGACGTGGTGATCTTCGACAAGACCGGCACGTTGACGGTGGGCCAGCCCGACGTCGTGCAGGTGGTATCGGCCCCGGGGTGGGACGAGGTAACCCTCATCGATGTGGCGGCCGCCGTGGAAACCCACTCCGAACACCCGCTGGCCCAGGCGATCCTCAAGCACGCGGGCCCGGTCCAGGAGAGGGCGACGGACTACACCAACATCGACGGCCAGGGCGCCATGGGGCGCGTGACGGGTCGCTGGGTGCACTTGGGCAACCGGCTGCTGATGACCGCGCAAGGGGTGGCGCTGGACGCCCTGGACGCACAGGCCGAGGCGCTCAAGGGCGGCGGGCGCACCGTGATCTACGTCGCCGTGGATCGCAAGCTCGCCGGCGTGATCGCCATTGCCGATGCCATCCGCCCCACATCCCGGGCCACGATCCAGGAGCTTCACCGGCGCAAGGTAAGGGTGGCGATGATAACCGGCGACAACCGGCCCACGGCCGAGCGCGTGGCCGCGGACCTGGGCATCGACATCGTGCTGGCGGACGTACTGCCCGGCGAAAAGGCCGCCGAGGTCAAGAAGCTGCAGGCCCAGGGCCTGAAAGTCGGCATGGTGGGCGATGGCGTCAACGATGCCCCGGCGCTCACGCAGGCCGAGGTCGGCTTTGCGATCGGTGCCGGCACCGACGTCGCGATCGACAGCGCCGACATAGTGCTGATGCGCAGCGACCCCTATGACGTCGTGCGGGCGATCACGATCGCCCGCGGGACGCTGCGGAAAATGCACCAGAACCTGGCCTGGGCCGTGGGCTACAACGTCCTGGCCTTTCCGCTGGCCGCTGGCGTCCTCTTCCCGTTCGTTCTCTCGCCCGAAGTCGCCGCGCTGTCGATGTCCGGCAGTTCGGTGATCGTGGCTGTCAATGCGCTGTTGCTCAAGCGCCTACCCTTGGCGACGGTTTCGAGCGCCGCCGAGGATTCCCCCGCTGTTTAACAGGAGCTCCACTCATGAATATGAATCGTCTTATCCACACGCCCCCTCCGGCTAACCCGACCCTGCGCCAACGTGCTCGCCGCACCCTTGTCGGTGTGACCTTGCTGCTGGCCCTGGCTACCTCCGCCTACGCCCAGGAGAGTACGTACCGCCATGAAGTCGTCATGCGCGGCCAGGTCCTCGAAGCCGACGCTGGCGCGTTGGTCGTCTGCGTGGGCGAAGCCGATGGCGCCCAGGTTGGGCAGGTGCTCGAGGTCGTACGCCACAAGCGGGTCTCGCGCAGTCCCAAGGCGGCCGGTTCCCGCTTCCGGCGTGAGCCGATTGGGCAGGTCCGGATCACGGAGCTGTTCGATACGCACTACGCGCAGGCCGAGGTTGTCACCGGCAAGCCCAAGGTCAACGACACCGTCGAGTTGATCCGCTGATGTTCGATCGGTGCTCGCGGCACGGTCACCCTGCCCTGACCCTCAGGATCGGGCTCGCCACCGCGGGCGCCCTTCCCCGGCCGCTGTCAGTGCGGTCCCCTCGATTCTCTTAAAGGACCATCCCCATGGCTTCCGCGTCAATGCGTTCCGTGCACTTCCTCGGCGCCGCCGGCACCGTCACCGGCTCGCGCTACCTGGTCCAGGCCGCGGGTCAGCGCATCCTGGTCGACTGCGGCCTGTTCCAGGGCTACAAGCAGCTGCGCGAGCGCAACTGGGCGGAGTTTCCGGTGGCGCCAGCATCCATCGATACCGTGCTGCTGACCCACGCCCACCTCGACCACGCCGGGTATCTGCCGGCCCTGGTCAAGCAGGGCTTCACCGGCAAGATCCTGTGCACCGACGCTACCCGCGACCTGAGTCAGCTCCTGCTGCCCGACAGCGGCCACCTGCTGGAAGAGGAGGCGCGGTTTGCCAAGAAGAAGGGTTACTCCAAGCACGCCAATCCCCTGCCCCTGTACACGCAGCAGGATGCGATGACGTGTCTGACTCGCTTCGAGGGCCGCCCCTTCCTGGAGCCGCAATCCTTGGCCCCGGGCGTCAGCGCCCGCTTCATCCCGGCCGGCCATATCCTCGGTGCCGCCCAGATCGCGCTCACCATCGACGGCCGCCGCCTGCATTTCACCGGCGACCTCGGCCGGGCCAGCGACGCGCTGATGAAGGGCCCCGCGCCCTTCGAGGGTGCCGACGTACTGGTCTGCGAGTCCACCTACGGCAACCGCCGCCATCCCAGCGCCGACGCCGAAGCGGAACTCGCGCCGGTGATCAAGCGGGTCGCGGCCCGCGGCGGCGTGATCGTCATCCCGGCGTTCGCGGTCGGCCGTGCCCAGGCCCTGATGCTGCATATCGCGCGCCTGCGCCAGCGTGGCGAGATTCCGCGCGTGCCGGTCTACCTCAACAGCCCGATGGCGATCAACGCTACTGACCTGTATCACCGTCACCACGGCGAACACCACGTGACCGACGCCGAGTGTCGGGACATGTATGAGCTCGCGACCATGGTGCGTACCGTGGAGGAGTCCAAGGCGCTCAACATGCAGCGCGGGCCGATGATCATCATTTCCGCCAGCGGCATGCTCACCGGCGGGCGGGTCTTGCACCACCTCGTGGCCTTTGGCCAGGATTCGCGCAACGCGATCCTGCTGGCCGGCTACCAGGCTGGCGGCACCCGCGGCGCCGCGCTGGTGCGCGGCGAGAAGTCGCTGCGCATCTTCGGGCAGGAGGTGCCGATCCAGGCCGAGGTCGTCGCCATGGAGAGTTTCTCCGGCCACGCCGACAGCGAGGAACTGCTCGCCTGGCTGCGCCCGGCCCCGGTCACGCCCACGATGACCTACATCACGCATGGCGAGCCCGACGCGGCCGACGCCTTGCGCGGCCGGATCGAGCGTGAGCTCGGCTGGCGCTGCCGGGTCCCCGAGCACCTGGAAAGGGTGTCGCTCGGCGGCGAGGCCACGGCGTGAGCGAGCACGCCCACACCCGCCTGCGCGTCGTGCGCGCCGGCATCGATACCTACCAGCAGCCGGTGGTCTACATGCACCGTGACTGCCCGGTCTGTCGCTCGGAGGGCTTCGCGGCGCTGACCCGGGTCCAGATGCACGTCGGCACGCGGCAGGTGATCGCGACGCTCAATGTCGTCACGGGCGATCACCTGGCGGTCGACGAGGTCGCGCTGTCGGACGCGGCTTGGTCGGCCGTCGGCCCCGACGCCGGGGCGTTCGCCACGTTCCAGCATCCCGAGCCGGCCGCCTCGGCCGGCGCCCTGCGCGCCAAGGTGTTCGGGGCGCGTCTGGACGACGCCGACTGCCTGGCCCTGATGCGCGATACCGCCGCCAATCGGCTGTCGGACATCGAGCTGGCAGCTTTCGTGACCGCGTGCGCGGGCGAGCGCCTGGATCACGGCGAAACCATCGCCCTGACGCGGGCCATGGTGGCCGTGGGCCAGACCCTGGACTGGGGCGGCGGCCCGGTGCTGGATAAGCACTGCGTGGGCGGCCTGCCGGGCAATCGCACCACGCCGATCGTGGTCGCGATCATCGCCGCGCTGGGGCATCGCATCCCCAAGACCTCCTCGCGGGCGATCACCTCGCCGGCCGGCACCGCCGACACGATGGAAGTCATGGCGCCGGTGGCGCTGGATCTGGCCGGGATGCGACGCGTGGTCGAACGCGAAGGCGGCTGCATCGTCTGGGGCGGCAACGTGCGCCTGAGTCCGGCCGACGACGTCCTGATCCGGGTCGAACGGCCGCTGGACTTCGACAGCGACGGGCAGTTGGTCGCCAGCGTGCTGTCCAAGAAGGTCGCGGCCGGCGCGAGCCACGTGCTGATCGATATGCCCGTCGGGCCCACCGCCAAGGTGCGGTCCGACGCCGCGGCGCAGGCCCTGTCCGACAGGCTGACCGATACGGCGTCCGCCATGGGGCTGACGCTCGCCGTGCTGCGTACCGACGGCCGCCAGCCGGTGGGCATGGGCATCGGCCCCGCCCTGGAGGCCCGCGATGTGTTGGCGGTGCTGCGGGGCGCACCCGACGCACCGACCGACCTGCGCACGCGCGCCCTGGCCGTCGCCGGCGCGCTGCTGGACCTGGCGCCGGGCAGGCCGCCGGGCCTGGGGCTCGCTCTGGCCACGCAGACCCTGGACTCGGGCCGGGCCTGGGCCAGGTTCCTGGCCATCTGTGAGGCACAAGGCGGCTTCACCGAGCCGGGAGAGGCGCCCTTCCGGGCGCCGGTGGTGGCCACCCGCGCCGGGCGCGTGAGCGCGATCGACAACCGGCGTTTGGCCAAAGTGGCCAAGCTCGCCGGCGCACCAGGCGCGGCCTTGGCTGGCCTCGTCTGCACCGTGCGCATCGGTGATCCCGTCGCGGCCGGGCAGCCGCTGTACACCGTGCACGCCCAGTCCCCGGGCGAGCGCGACTACGCCTTGACCTACGCCCAGGCTCATCCCGACATCCTGACCCTGGAGGACCCATGAGCCGCGTCCTGATCCCCTTTCCCGATTTGCAGCCCCTGGCGTTGGAGGTCGGTTCGCGCCTGCAGGCTCGCGTGGCCCCCGTGGGCTGGCGCCGGTTCCCCGACGGGGAATCGCTGCTGACACTCGACGCCCGACTCAACGCAGTCGACGTGGTGCTGGTGGCCGGGCTGAGGAACGTGGACTCGGTTGCGCTGGCGCTGCGCTTTGTCGCCGAGACGGCCCGTGATCTGGGTGCCCGCTCGGTTGGCCTGGTCGCGCCTTACCTGCCCTACATGCGCCAGGACACGCGCTTCCATCCCGGCGAAGCGATCAGCGCGCCGATCTTTGCCCGGTTCCTGGAGCAAAGCGTCGACTGGCTGGTGACGGTGGATCCGCACCTGCACCGCAATCCGCGCCTGGACGGGTTGTTCTCGATCCCGACCCGCCATGTCGCCGCGGCGGCGGCGATGGCGGCCTGGGTGCAGGCCAACGTCCCCGACGCGATCCTGATCGGTCCCGACAGCGAATCGGCGCAATGGGTTGGCGATATCGCCGCGCGGGCGCAAGTGCCGTTCCAGGTGCTGGCCAAGATCCGGGAGGGCGATCGCTCCGTCCGGGTGAGCCTGCCCGATCCCGTCGCCGCCCGCGGCCGCACGCCCGTGGTGGTCGATGACATCGTCTCCTCGGGCCATACGATGATCGAAACCCTCAAGCATCTGGCCACGCTGGGATTGCCCCCGGCGACCTGCCTGGTCACCCACGCGGTCTTTTCCGAAGACGCCTACGAGCGCCTGCTCGCCGCCGGCGCCCGGCGCGTCGTCAGCACCGACACCATTCCCCACCCGGCCTGCAATGCCATCGCGATGGCGCCGGCGCTGGCGGTGGCCTGCGAAGCCCTGCTCGCCGGGCGCACCCCGTCCCTGGCCGCCCCGTGAGCCGCGCCGTCCACCGCCCCATCTGTGCCCTGGAGTTTCGATGAACGACCTGACCTGCCCCGCCAGCGCCATCAGCGCCATTGACCAGCACCGGATTGACCAGTTGGCCCGGCGCTACGCCCAGGCCGAGCCGGCCTTCGCCGCGTGGGCCGCCGGCTATGGCGTCATCGAGCACACGCCGCTCACGCAACTGCGAGTACGCGCCATGCTCGAGGAATTGGTCGCCACCGGCGCACTGCCTGACGCGGAAACTGGCTACCGGCGCCTGAGCGCGGCCGATCGCATTGCCAGCGCGGGCATGTGGCTGGTGGCGCATATGACCTACGCCCGGCGTGTCCGACTCGATGGCAGCCCCCTGGTCGCCGAGGATTTCAAGCCACAGCCCGAGGGGCACACCGGGGGCGCGTTGAACATGGTGCCCGCCTATGCCGGCTACCTGGCGATGAATGCGCTCGACGGCCGGACCCGCGCCTGGATGATGGGCCAGGGCCACTGCGTGGCGGCGATCGATGCGCTCAACGTGATCGTGGACAACATGAGCCCAGCGCATGCGGCCCGCTACGGCCTCGACGAGCCGCGGCTGGCGCGATTCGTGGGCGACTTCTACTCGTATGCGCTGACGCCCGAAGGGCGGCCGGCCTCGCCGCTGGGCTCGCACGTCAACGCCCACACCGCCGGCGGCCTGCAGGAAGGCGGATACCTGGGCTTTGCCGAGCTGCACTACGTGCATGCGCCGCTGCCCGGCGAGCGGCTGGTTGCGTTCGTCAGCGATGGCGCCTTCGAGGAACAGCGCGGCGGCGACTGGGCGCCGCGCTGGTGGCGCCCGGACGATTCGGGCCTGGTCGCGCCGATTATGATCCTCAACGGCCGGCGAATCGAACAGCGCAGCCAGATCGAGCAGCAGGGCGGCGAGGACTGGCTGTACCGCCACCTGCGGCTCAATGGCTTCGAGCCCATTGGCCTGGACGGCCGTGATCCCGCCAGCATCGCCTGGGGCATCCACGTCATCGAGTCGCGGCTGCAGGCCTGCACCGAAGCGGCCGCGCTGCATCCCGAGGGAGATTTCCGGATCCCGCTGCGCTATGGCGTCGCCGAAGCGCCCAAGGGCTTCGGTTTCCCCGGCGCCGGCACCAACGCGGCCCACAACCTGCCGCTGTCCGGCAATCCCCACCGCGATGCCACTGCCCGCGAGCAGTTCAATGCCGGCTGTGCGCCGCTCTACGTGCCGCCCGCCGACCTGCAGGCGGCGATCGTTTCCCTCAATACGCATGACGCCCAGAGCCGGCCGCGCGAGCGCGACCACGCGCTCGCGACCCGCCAGGTGAGGCTGCCGAACGTGCCTGAGCCGGCCTGGGCGGAGCCCGGCACCGTCGGCTCGCCGATGGCGGCGCTTGACGCCCAGTTCGTGCGTTTGGTGCAGGCCAATCCGCAGTTGCGCCCGCGCGTGGGCAATCCCGATGAGTTGAGAAGCAACAAGCTCGACGCGACCCTGGACCTGCTCAAGCATAGGGTGCAGGTGCCGGAGGCCGGTGTCGCGGAATCCCGCACCGGCGCCGTGATCACCGCGCTCAACGAGGAGGCAGTGGTCTGCGCCGCCTTGGCGAACAAGGGCGGTCTCAATCTGGTCGTGACCTACGAAGCCTTCGCCCCGAAGATGCTCGGCGCCTTGCGCCAGGAGCTGATTTTTACCAGGCATCTGCGCGAGGCCGGACGGCCGCCGGGCTGGCTGGGCGTGCCGGTCGTACTGACCTCGCACACCTGGGAGAACGCCAAGAACGAGCAGTCCCACCAAGACCCGACCCTGGCTGAAGCCCTGCTCGGCGAAATGGCGGACGGCGCCCGCGTGTGTTTCCCGCCGGACGGCAACAGCGCCATGGTGGCCCTGACGCACAGCCTTCGGGCCACGGGCACCATCACGGCGCTGGTGGTGCCCAAGCGCGAGGTGCCCAACCGGCTGACGCCGGCGCAGGCGCGCCTGTTGGCCGACGAGGGGCTGCTGTTGCTGCATGGCGATCCCGACACCGCGGCGGTGCTGCTGGCTGCCACCGGCAGCTACCAGCTGGGGGAGGTGTTGCGGGCCCATCAGCGTCTTCGCGCCTCGGGAATTGCCGCGGCGGTCATCTACATCGGCGAGCCGGGAAGGTTGCGGGCGGGACGCGATGCCCGGGAAGCCGCCTACGTGCTGGCTGATGCCGTGGTGCTGCGTCACTTTCCGGTGGGCACCCCGCGCGTATTCGTCACCCACACCCGGCCTGAGCCTTACCTGGGCGCGTTGCGCCGGATCGACACCGGCCCGGCCACGACGCGGGCGCTGGGTTTCGTCAACCAGGGCGGCACCTTGGATGTCCCCGGACTTCTGTTTGCGAACGGCTGCACGTGGGCACACACGGTGGCGGCGGCGCTGGCGGTCCTGGATCGGCCGCTCGATGACGCCTTGCGCGCTGACGAGCAGGCGGCGCTGGCCGGCCACGGCGATCCGACTTTGATCACCCGCCCCGCATGAGCGCACCCCGACCCCTGCCCGCCGCGCGCCTGCCGCGAAGTCTGCAGATCGCTTTCGCCCTGGCTGGCTTCGGCTGGGTCTGGTGGCGGCGGCATCGCCGTGCTCCCGACACCCTGCCGGCCCGTCTGCGCCAGACCCTGGAAGGTCTGGGCACGACCTTCGTCAAGCTCGGCCAAGGCCTGAGCCTGCGCCGGGACCTCCTCCCTGCCCCGTATCTGGTCGAGCTGGAGGCCCTGCACGCCCATGTGCCGCCGTTCGAGTCGGCGCTGGCGGTGGCGGCGATCGAATCCGCGTTTGGCCAGCCGGTGGACGCGCTGTTCGCGGAGTTCGAGCCGGTGCCGTTCGCGGCCGCATCGGTGGCCCAGGTGCACCGGGCGCAACTGCCCGATGGGCGCACGGTCGCGGTCAAGGTGCGTCGGCCCGGCATCGTGGCCCAGGTGCATGCCGATCTGCGATTGCTGCGGCGCTGTGTGCGTGTCAGCCAGTGGCTGGTGCCGGGCTTGCGGCGCTACCAGCCGCTGGATCTGATCGACGAGCTGGGTCAGTTCCTGCATCAGGAAGTCGACATGGTCCAGGAAGCGCGCAACATGCGGCGTCTGGCCAGCACCTTCGATCCCCTGCCCTACCTGACCCTGCCCCATGTGGTGGAGCCCTGGGTCGCGCCGGCCGTGATCGTGCAGGAGTTCAGCCACGGCGCGGCGCTCGCGACCCGTAATCGCACGCCGCGTGGGCGCGAGCTGGCCGGCCTGCTGCTCGATGCCTACGTGCACCAACTCATGGGCGCCGGGGTCTTCCACGCCGATCCCCATCCGGGCAACCTGTTCGAACTGCCCGACGGTCGCCTGTGCTTCCACGACTTTGGTTCCATCGGTTTCCTGGACCCGGCATCGCGTACGGCCTTTGCGCAACTGATCGAAGGGCTGGTGGTGGATGACGCCTCGGCCGTGCTCGATGCCGTGGTGGCGATGGGCTTTGTCACCGGTCCGATTGACCGGCGGGCCTACGTGCGTGCCATCAGCGAAATCCTCAGCAGCCTGGCCACGCTGCCGCTGAACGAGTGGTCGATGGCGGACGCGATCTGGCGCGTGGCGCGGATCGGCGCGGGCGAAAACTTTCGCCTGCCGCGCCACCTGTTGGTCCTGATGCGCACCCTGTTCCTAGCCGAGAACACGCTGCGGGCCCTGGACCCGGACCTGGACCTGATGCAAGCCTTGGGGGCCCGCGCCCAGCACATGGTCCAGACCCTGCGACAACAGGCGGGGGGCCGGCCGATGCACGAGCAACTGCTCAAAAGCGCCGAGCAGCTGCCGGTCGTGGCGATGCAGATCTTGCGACAGCTGCAACTGGACGAGGGACGGCCTGCGCTGTCGCTGCACCATCGGGGCCTGGAACCGCTGGAATCGACGCTGGCGCGCACCGGCAATCGCCTGGCCCTGGCCTTGGTGACGTTGGGACTGTATCTGGCGGGGTCAGTGATGATGCTGCACGGCGCCGGGCCGCGCCTGTGGGGCCATCTGCCGGTGCTCTCGGCGCTGGCGTTCGCAGCCGCGCTGGTCCTGTCCTGGCGGCTGGTGCGCGCCATCTCGCGCTCGGGGCACCTATGAGCGCGCCGCGCGACGTCCTGACGATTAATGTCGGTTCCGCGACCGTCAAGGCGGCGTACTACACCATAGACGCGCAGGGCTTCCTGATCGCGCCGGTGATCCGCGCCAAGATCGCCGTCCTGCCCGAGGATGCCCACGCTGCCCGCAGCGCAGACCGCTGGTTGTCGCAGTTGCTGGTGCAGTTGCCGGCCGGGGCCGGGCAGCCCACGCGGGTGGCGCACCGGGTCGTGCACGGGGCGACCCGGCCGGGTCCAGCCCTCGTCACCGAGGCACTGATGACCGAGCTGACGGCGCTGACACCGTTGGCGCCCCTGCATCAAGCTCCGGCCCTGCGCTTGATCGAGGCTGCCGGGCATCGCTGGCCAGGGGTACCGCAGGTGGCTGCCTTCGACACCAGCTGGCATGCGAACTTGGCCCCGTGGGCCCGGCGCCTGCCGCTGCCGGCGTCCCTGCATGCCGCCGGCGTCCAACGCTACGGCTTCCACGGGCTGGCGTTTGCGTCGGTGATGCGTCAACTCATCGCCTTCGACCCCGCGCTGGCGACGGCCCGGCTGGTGCTGGTGCACCTGGGCGGCGGCTCGAGCCTGTGCGCGGTGGCCGACGGTCGCAGCGTCGACACCACCATGGGCCTGACCCCGCTCGATGGCGTCCCGATGGCCACGCGGTCGGGCACGCTCGATCCAGGCGTGGTGCTGTATCTGGCCCAGACCCTGGCCATGCCGCTGCCCGAGATCGAGCACTTGCTGTGGCGTGACTCCGGCTTGCGCGGCCTCTCTGGCGGCAGTGGCGACATGCGTGAGCTGTTGGCCGACACCGGCGAGCCCGCAGCCCTGGCCCGAGAGCACTACGCGATGCGGGTCGCCCAGGGGATCGCCGCAATGGCCACCAGCTTGGGCGGACTCGACGGGGTCGTGTTCTCGGGGGGCGTTGGGGCGGGCGCGGCAAGCGTGCGTGCCCGGATCGCCGCGCAACTGGGCTGGATGGGCCTACTGCTCGACTCCGACGCAAACCTTCACGGCGGCCCGGCGGTGCATGCCGGTGCCGCCACGATCAGCGCATGGGTCATCCAGGTCGATGAGGAATACGAACTGTTGCAGGCCGCCTTGGCCCTGGGGGATGAGTGAGCAACGAGATGACAATGGCCCGCTCCCGCCCTGGCGAGGCGACGGTCGCCCGATTGTTGGCTTTGGCGGACGTGCAGCTCGATGGCCCTCGGCCCTGGGATCTGCAGGTGCGCGATCCGGCGATGTTCACGCGCGTGTTGGCCCAAGGATCGCTTGGATTTGGCGAAGCCTACATCGACGGCGACTGGGTTGCGGCCGACCTTGATGATCGGGATTGGAACACCTCGGCGACGCTGCGCCTGCGGCCGCATCAGGCGCTCACGGCCGCGCAAAGCCAGATGATTCGCTTGGAGTACTTCGAAGGAACGGTGGGGTTGGCGCTGACGCGCCGAGCCCCCCTGGTCCCCTATCTCATTCAGGCGTATCGCGCGGCGCTGGTTCCGGACCGCGAGTTGCCGCCGGCGTTTTTGCTGCAGGTTCACGAGCCTGAGCAGTTGCCGCCCTGCGCTTGCTGGTCGGAGACACCAGAGGACGGGATGGGAAGGGTCTGAAGGCCGTGCGCGGACGCCCCGTGAGTGGCCGGGCATCTACCTCGAAGGCAACTCGGAAAACGGCGACGGAATCTGGTCCGGGTTTCCGGGCTTCACAACGCTGAAGCATTCGATAGCCGTGATCAATCAGTCGATTTTACTTGGGCGTATGCCCCAGTCGATCAAGCCGAAGGATTGGCCTTGAACGCTCAGCAAGTCCCTACCCCGCGCAGCAAGACAGTTGCGCTACATCCTTAGTGAAGGTCTGTGCCGCGAGCTTCAGCCCCTCGACCATGGTGAGGTAAGGGAACAACTGGTCGGCCAACTCGTGCACCGTCATTCGTGCGCGAATGGCGATCGCAGCTGTTTGAATCAGCTCGCCCGCCTCCGGGGCTACGGCCTGTACGCCGATCAGTCGGCCGGAGCCAGCTTCGGTGACCAGCTTGATGAATCCGCGCGTGTCGAAGTTGGCCAGCGCCCGTGGCACGTTGTCGAGCGTCAGCGTGCGGCTATGGGTCTCGATGCCGACGTGGTGCGCCTCCGCTTCGCTGTAGCCCACAGTGGCGACCTGCGGATCGGTAAACACCACCGCCGGCATAGCCGTCAAGTCCAGCGTCGCATCGCCGCCGGTCATGTTGATGGCGGCGCGGGTGCCGGCCGCCGCCGCGACATACACAAACTGCGGTTGGTCGGTGCAGTCGCCGGCGGCGTAGATATGCTTTGTGCTGGTGCGCATCCCTTTGTCGATGGCGATGGCGCCTTGCGCATTCACTGCCACATCCGCCGCATCGAGGTTGAGCGTGCGGGTGTTGGGGGTGCGGCCCGTGGCGACTAGCAGCCGGTCAGCACGCAGTTCGCCCCGTACCGTGGTGAGGATGAATTCCCCATCCGTAAAGGCGATCTGGATGGCTTGCGTCTGCTCCAGAACCTCAATGCCTTCGTCGAGAAATACGGCAGAGACCGCTTCGCCGATGGCGGGGTCTTCCCGGAACAACAGCTTGCTGCGAGCCAGGATGGTCACCTTGCTGCCCAGCCGGGCAAATGCCTGCGCGAGTTCGACCGCCACCACCGACGAACCGATCACGGCCAGTCGTTCGGGGATTGTGTCGCTGGCGAGCGCGTCGCTCGATGTCCAGAATGGCGTGTCCTTCAAGCCAGGGATCGGCGGAGTCGCCGGACTGGCCCCAGTGGCGATAAGGCAGCGGTCGAAGCTCACCTCGCGGGCGTCTTTGTCACCGATCGCCACGATTAGCGTGTGCGCATCCTTGAACAACGCGTCACCGCGAAGCACGGTGATGGCCGGCGTGCGCGCCAGGATGCCTTCGTATTTGGCAAGGCGCAGTTCATCGACCCGTCCCTGCTGCTGTGCGAGTAGGCGCTCACGCAGGATCTTCGGAGGCGCGGCGGAGATACCGTCATCGAACGGGCTCTCGCGCCGCAGGTGAGCGATGTGGGCAGCGCGGATCATGATCTTGGACGGCACGCAGCCCACATTGACACAGGTGCCACCGACGATACTGCGCTCGATCAGCGTCACGCGCGCACCTTGCTCGACGGCCTTCAATGCCGCGGCCATCGCCGCGCCGCCACTGCCGATCACGGCCACGTGCAGCGCAGCCTCATTTGTGCCGTGATTTCGCTCGCGATCCATTGGCCATGGTGCGTCGTCCAGCGTGCTGTGGTTCTGCCCCGTTACATCCACGGGCTGCGCCCGATAGCCGAGAGCCGAGACGGCTGCGACCAGTAGATTCACGTCCACGACCGTCCCTGCATTGGCCTCGATCTCGGCGTGGCGGCGCGAGTAAGACACGGCGGCCGAACGCACGCCGGGCACGTTCTGCAGCGTTTGCTTCACGTTCCCAGCGCACGACCCGCAGGTCATGCCGTCGATGTGCAGATGGACGGTGTCGATCATGAGCGTGGACTCACTCCTTGACGATAGACGGATAGCCAGCGTTTTCGGTGGCCCGGGTCAGGGCGGCCGGCGTGGTCTTGGTGTCGTCGTACGTCACCACCGCCTCCTTGGGCTCCCAGGTCACCTTGGCCTCGATGACACCTTCGACCTTTGCTAACGCCACCTTGACCGTGATCGGACAGGTTGCGCACGTCATGCTCGGCACCGACAGCGTAACGGTCTTGGTGGCAGCCCCGACGGGCGCACTCAGGGCAGCGGTCAGGGCGAGCAACGTGACGAGTTTTTTCATTGCGATCTCCTAATCAGTAGAACAGGGGCATGAGGTAGGGAAATACGAGGGCGATCAGCACCAGGCAGGCGACCACCCAGAAGCTCGCCTTGTAGGCCATACGCACTCGGGGCACGGCACACACTTCGTCGGGCGCGCAGGCACGGGCCGGACGGAAGATGCGACGCCATGCCAAGAGCAGCGCCGCGAGTGCCATGCCAATGAAGATCGGACGGTAGGGTTCCAGCCCGCTGAGGTTGCCAATCCAGGCCCCGGAGAAGCCCAACGTGATCAGCACTAGCGGACCGAGGCAGCAGGTCGAGGCGAGGATGGCGGCGAATCCGCCAACGGCCAGGGCGCCGCGGCCATTGCCCAAGTCTGCCATGGGATTTTCTTCCGAAATTGTGCGTGATGCGCTAACGTTACTTCCGTAGTCAAGTACGGAGTCAAGCGGCATGACGATCACGCGGGAAACCCTGACCATTGGGGCCTTCGCCAAGGCCGCCGGGGTCAACGTGGAGACCATCCGGTTTTATCAACGCAAGGGTCTTCTGCCCGAGCCGGACCGTCCCATCGGCGGCATCCGCCGCTATGGGCCGACCGACGTGGACCGGGTGAAGTTCGTGAAGTCCGCCCAACGCCTGGGTTTCAATTTGGACGAGGTCGCACAACTGCTCCAGTTGGAGGACGGAACCCACTGCCACGAAGCCGCCGACCTTGCAACAGCGCGGCTGGCAGACGTGCGCTTGCGGCTGACGGACCTCCAGCGCATGGAGTCGACGCTCGCCCAACTGGTGAAGGCGTGCAGTTCGAGCCGAGGCAAGGTGACTTGCCCCCTGATTGCCTGCTTGCACCAGCATGCGCCAGCAGACTAATCCGCCAGTGATGGCGAAATGCAGGCAAGCAAACGAGACCGGGAACCTACAACCGAAAGCGTTCAGCTGAAAAGGCTTCGGGCGGGCTTCCCATGCTTGCCTCCAGACCGCGTGGCCGCTACAGCCAGCGCCTCGCCCACCAGCCGATCAGCTCCAGTCCCGGCGCGTACCACGGTCGCTGCGTCCAGGCCTCGGCTAGTACCTCCCGAGACTCGGCCAAATCTTGAACAAAATGATCTGCCAGCGTCGCATTGAGAGCGGGCGCCTGCCCGAGCAGGTTGATTTCGTCGTTCAGGAAGAAGCTGCGGTAGTCGAAGTTGGCGGTGCCGACTGTCGCCCAACCCCGATCGACCAGGGCTGTTTTTGCGTGCAGCACCCGGGGCTGGTACTCCCAGATGCGGACGCCGGCCTCGAGCATGTGTGCATACGCCGCCCGCGCGGCCCATTGCGCCAGCGGAACATCGCTCTTTCCCGGTACCAGCAGGCGGACATCCACGCCTCGGCGGGCGGCGCCGCAAAGGGCCCGCTGGCTGCGCCGGTCCGGCGCGAAGTACGGCGTGGTCAGCCAGAGCCGCTCTCGGGCCTGGTCGAAGGCGTCGGTGAACGCGCAGCGCAGGCGATGCCGGCAACGACGCGAACGGTTCGACAGCAACGCCAGGGGAGAACGCGCCGTGGGCACGGGACCACGGGGCGCCCGCGGGTACTCATCGAACAGGGTGATCGCCTCGGCCACCCGCGGGCCGGTCAGGCGGACATGGGTGTCGCGCCAGCGAGCCGCCCCCACGGCCCGCTGGGAATTGCGCCGGTCGAGGTTGAACCCGCCCAAGTACGCGACGGCGTCGTCGATGATCAGGAGTTTGCGGTGATTGCGGACGTGAAATCGCAAAGGCTTGTGCCAGGACCACGGACGACTCCAGTGCCATCCCACGCCAGCGTCCTTCATGGACCGAACCCGGCCCGGCGGAATCAGGCGCCACGAGCCCACGGCATCGATGCGGACCTGCACCCGCTTTCCAGAAAGGGCAGCGTCGGCCAGTGCGGTGAGCATCGGACCGCCGACCTCGTCATCGGCCACGATGTAACACTCCAGGCGTACCTGCGCAGCCGCCCCGGCGATGTCCGTGCGCATCGCATCGTAGAGGGTGTCACCCTCCACGAAGACCGTGGTTGTTTCCGGTGCGGATGGCATGGGGCGGCGGTTCGGCAAAGATTTGGCGCCCAGCCTAGCAGTGCGCCTCGGATTCTGGATCATTGGCCACGGAAGTTGGCGCGCACCTCGGCATCCCGGCCGGCGGTCAGCGGCTTGAGTATGCCGTCGTAGCGGAAAGCTTCGCGGTCGCAACCTTCAGCGCCCTAGGCACCATTCAAGTGCCTTGGGGACGGGATCACACTGACTCCGCCGGCATTTGCAATCCGCCCAAGATTGCGCAGGTACCCCGGCGGCCGCCGCAGCAATCAGCAATGGTGCGCTCCAACTCTTGCGCAATTTGTTGCAGTTCGGCCTGTCGCTCCCGGATCTCGGCGAGGTGATGGCGCGCGAGCCGGTCCACGTCGTCGCAGGACAGGTCCGGATCCTCCGCCAATCGCAGCAGGTCGCGAATCTCGCTCAGGCTAAAGCCCAGTTCCCGGCCGCGGGTGATAAAGCGCAGCCGGGCCACATCGTGCTGGCCATAGACCCTATAGCCATTGCCTGTCCGAACCGGCCCAGGAAGCAGGCCGATGCGCTCGTAGTAGCGGATGGTCTCCAAGTGACAGCCACTGGCGGTCGCGGCCTCACTGATTTTCATTCGCATCCCGCTTGACTCTGTAGTGGCTACGGACTTTACGATACTTCTGTCCCCGCCGCCAACGAAGTGCCCTTGCCGTGCCCCAGCCCATCCCTCTGTCTCACTTTCGAACGTGGTCCGGGCTTGCAGCGTTCCTGATTGGGCTGGCCTGGCTGCTGCCGGTACACGCCGAAACCCCCACGGTTGAGCCGCGACAAACGTGGCAAATGCTCGACTACATGGCGGTGGATTATGCCGCGGCCGTCCAGGGTGGCCGCGTCCTGTCGCTGGGCGAATATGCCGAGATGCAGGAATTTGCCAGGGCCGCCCGCCTCCAACTCCAGACCCTGCCGGCGAGTCCGAACCAGCCGCGGTTGCTGGCCCGAGCCGACCAGTTGGTCGCCGCGGTAGACCTCAGGGCCGACCCCACACAGGTGGCCGTGCTGGCCCGAGGGATGGCCGACGATCTGTTGGCCGACTATCCGATCGGGGCGGTGCCGGCGTCGCCACCGGAGCCGGCCCGCGTCACGGCGCTCTATGCTCAGCAATGTGCGGCCTGCCACGGTCCGTCCGGGCGCGGCGACGGTGTGGCCGGGATCGCCTTGGATCCACCGCCGATCGCCTTTACCGACGCTGGCCGCGCGGCCCAGCGGACGCCCCTGGCGCTTTATCAAGTCATCTCCCAGGGCGTGCCAGGCACCGGCATGCCCAGCTTTGCAGCGCTGTCGGAAGCAGATCGCTGGGCGTTGGCGTTCTACACCGGAGGTCTGGCCTACTCCCCTCGCGCTCGCGCGGAAGGGGAGACCTTGTGGCGGGAGCGGGCCGACTTGCGCGGTCGCATCCCCACCCTCGAAGCCCTCACCCGGGTTCGCGAAGCGGACCTGCTGGCCCCGTTCTCCCCGGCAGAGGCCCACGCCGTCGTCGCCTACCTTCGATCACGCCCCAAGGCAGTAAACCTGTCGCGTGAGGGTTCCCATCCGTTCGCGCTCGCGCGTGAACGATTGGCCGTCAGCGAGCAAGCGTATGCCGCTGGCGACACGGCGCAGGCCACCACATCGGCGTTGTCGGCTTACCTGGACGGTGTAGAGCCGCTCGAGGCAGCCCTGGGGGCCCGCGATCCCTCACTGATGCGAGAGATCGAGACGGCCATGGCCCGCTACCGCAGCCAACTCGCCCGCCCCGCCGCCCTGGCGGATGTGAGCGCACAGGCAGCGGAGGTCAACGCACTGTTTGATCGCGCCGAGATGGTACTAGCGGACACCCGGATGGACACAACCACGGCCTTTCTGGGCAGCTTCACCATCTTGGTGCGGGAGGGTCTGGAAGCGCTCCTGATCGTGATGGGCATGATCGTGTTCCTGCGCAAGGCCGAACGAGCCGACGTCTTGCCGTACGTCCACGCGGGATGGACCAGCGCCTTGCTGGCCGGCGTGGCAACCTGGGCGGCAGCGACCTATCTGATTGACATCAGCGGTGCCAATCGGGAGTTGACTGAAGGATTATCGGCGCTATTCGCCGCGGCCGTGCTGCTGGGCGTTGGTATCTGGATGCACCAAAAGAGTTTGGCCGGACGCTGGCAGCAGTACCTTCAGGCCAGGCTGTCGAAGGCGTTGGCGCGACGATCGGCTCTCTTCTTGTTCGTGCTTGCGTTCATCGTGGTATATCGCGAAGTGTTTGAAACGATCCTGTTCTTCATCGCGATGTGGAGCGAGGCAGTCTCCGGCGCCATCCTTGCTGGCTTGGCGGCCGGAAGTTTGGTGCTGGCCGCTGTGGCCTATTGGATGTTTCGGGTCAGCGCACGTCTTCCTGTCGGTCGGTTCTTCTCGATCAGTTCGCTCCTGATCGCCGTACTGGCGGTCGTCCTGGCGGGCAAGGGCGTGGCCGCCTTGCAGGAGGCCGGCTGGATCACCCAAGCAGGAGTGCCGGGGCCACGCATTGAGTGGCTGGGCGTGTACCCGTCCTGGGAGTCCTTGTTGGCGCAGTTGGGCGTGGCGACGCTGGCGACCATTGGCTTCTTAACCAACACCCGGTCGCTGAAAGCGTCGGCGGCGTCTTCCTCGCGCTCATGAGCTACCCAAGGGACTTGAGACATTGCCGCCGCGCCGCGACCTCCGCGTGCGCCGCACTCCTCCTGAACAGCGTGCCGTGGCCAACGCATGGACTGCGTGCCGAATTCGCCTCGGGCTGGAACCTTGCCGCGAGGTGGCCCACGTTGGCTGCTCTCTGCGGTTCATTCTCGCCCTCCACCGGAGAAGCTCATGAGTGACTGCGGTTGTGACCACGAAGCAAAGAACGCACAAGAGCGCCGCATCCTGAAGATTGCGTTGGCTCTCAATGCGGCGATGGCGGTGATCGGCGGCATCGCCGGTTGGATCGCCCAGTCGACCGGACTGCTGGCCGATGCACTCGATATGTTGTCGGATGCCCTCGCCTACACGATCGGGTTGGTCGCCATTGGACGCGCTGCGCGTTTCAAAGCCAATGCGGCGTTGCTAAGCGGCAGTGTCTTGCTGGCACTGGGCCTGGGCGTGCTGGCCGAGGTCGGGCGCCGGGTGGTTCACGGCGCCGAACCGGCCAGCAGTTGGATGATTGGGACGGCACTGCTGTCTTTGGGGGTCAACGTCACTGTATTGCGCTTGCTCGCGCCGCTGAAGACGGGAGGGGTGCACCTGCGCGCCACGTGGCTGTTCACCCGCGCCGATGTCGTGGCTAATCTGGGGGTGATTCTTGCGGGCGGTTTGGTCCTGTGGTTCCACTCGCCCTATCCCGACTTTATGATTGGCACGTTGATCGGACTGTATGTCATCAAGGAATCGTTCGAGATTCTGCGCGATGCCCGCCGTGCCCGGAAGGGGGCTGGCACATGAGGCAGCCTGACCGGTCAAGACGAGACGGTGATGCCCTCCGCGCTGGCGACGTTTGTGCGCGTCAGGGAGCGCCCGGAGTGGAGGGAATCCGCACGAGCGCCTTCGCATGGCTGCTGCTCTCGCTGGCGGTGCTGTTGTTGGACCAAGCCACCAAGCTGTGGGCGGTGACGGTGCTGCCACATAACGTGGACGTGGCTGTCGTTGAGGGGTGGTGGAACTGGAGTCGTTCCTACAATTCCGGTGCGGCGTTTGGCTTGCTGGGCGGCGCGGGGGGCTGGCAGCGGCCTGCGCTTACGGCATTGGCACTAGGCGTTTGTGCTTTCCTTGTTTACTCGCTTCGCCGCCTGCCCCGACGGTCATGGCGACTGGCGGTCCCGTACGCATTGGTGATTGGAGGTGCGTTGGGCAATGCGGCCGATCGGCTCATTCGGGGGCAGGTCGTCGACTTCATTCAGTGGTACTGGAGGGACTTCTTCTGGCCCACATTTAATGTGGCCGACATGGCCATCGTCATCGGGGCGGTGGCGATCGCGGCAAACGGCCTGATGCGACCGAAGTCCTCGCAAGGACAGTCGTTTTGAGGGGTTTCTCGGCACGCCGGATGCGGCGGCGGCCTGGCATCGGCTGCGCTGTCGGCTCCGGGCGACCGTGGAGCCCCCTGAGAGCCCTCACGCCCGCGATGTCTTTGAAGCTATCCGGACTCTCATGTCCTCCTGAACGCGACGCGGCGAGGAGAGGGGAATGAAATTGTGTAACCCCAGGACCGTCAGGTACGCTGCCACGGCAATGCGTACTTCCCCTCCCCTGCTGATGGCCCGACTTCGCGCATCCGTGCGCGTGGCCGCGTGGGTGCTGTTGGTGTTCCTGCTCAAGGTGGGCATGGTCGCGGCCTGCACCGTGGATGAGATGCAGGACAGCACTTGGGGAGTGACCAGCACCCAGGTGCCGGCGACGGATGCCGCGCTTCCGGCCGAGGCATCGGAGGCGGATGAACCATCGTCGCTCCTCGCGCATGCGGCGGGCGGCTGCTTGGATTGCCATTGTCACCATGCGGCGGCCTTGCCGCCCATGACCGTCACCCTGGCCGGACCGCCGGCCATGCCCCGCGTCCTACCCCCGCCCGTCGCCATGCCGATCGGCGCCGCACGCAACGAGCTTCGCCCGCCCATTCTCTGAGCCCCCTCGTTTTCGCTCCCTGACGCCCATGCGTCGGGGTCGACGTGTGCTCAGAGGATGTTCCCATGCGTTTGATTACCCCCCCGCGACGCCTTCGCGTCGCGTTGCTGCCTGCGATTGTCCTGCTCTTGGCAGGCGCGTTGGCCGCGCCCACCCATGCCGCCGCTCCCGCTGCGTCTCCTATCGCACTGCGCGATGCCGTGACCGCAGCCTGGCGCGCCCATCCCAGCGCTCGGGCAACCGAGGCCACCTTGGCCGCCGCTCGCGCCCGTGCCGATGCCGCCGGCCGCCCGCTGTACAACCCCGAGCTCCAATTCTCGGCCGATGACGAAGGGGCAGACCGCACCACCACCGCCGGCGTCAGCCTGGCCCTGGACCTGAGCGGCAAGCGTCGCGCCCGGCGCGACGCGGCCGCGTCGCAGTTGGACATCGCCGTGGCCCAGGCCCGGCTGAGCCGACGTGATTTCGTGGCCGCCTGGCTGGTGGGTTGGGCGGATTGGCAAAGCGCGTCACGGCGGGTGCAGCAAGGCGAGCAACGCCTGGCGCTGATCTCCCGATTTGCCGATCTGGCCGACAAGCAGTTCGGCGTGGGCGACATCTCGTCGCTTGAACGGGATCTGGCCCGGCTGGCCCGCGATGAAGCCGAAGCGGAACAGGCGGCGCTGCTGGCCGAAGCCGCCGAGGCCGAGGAAGCCTTCCGCAACGTCGGCGGACAGCCCGACGCCGTGGCCTCGGACTCGGCGTGGTCGCAGGCGCTGCCGGATGTGGCGCCCGCTCCCACGACCTGGGAGGCCTTGCCGGAATGGCAGATCGCGCAGGCCCAGTCCGAAGGGGCGGCCCGTCAGGTCACCGTCGCACAACGCGACCGAGTTCCGGACCCGACGCTCGCGCTCACCGGCGGCCGAATCGACTACGGTCCCGTCTCGGACAACGTGGTGGGCGTGTCGCTCAGCGTGCCGCTGTTCGTGCGCAACCCCTACCGGGCCGAGGTCGTGGCCGCGCTTGCCGATGCCGATGCCGCAGCAGCCCAGGCCGACATCACCGGGGCGCAGTTGGCCTCGCGGGCCCAGCGCACGGCGGCCAGTTATGCCGCGGTCCGTCGTGCCTTTGCCCGCTGGAGCCAAAGTACCGGTACCGATGTCGAAAAACGGGCCGAGCTGCTGGAACGCCTCTGGCGCGCCGGCGAGCTCTCGACCGCTGACTACCTGCTCCAGCTCAAGCAGACCCTGGATACCGCCCTTGCCGGCGCCGCGCTGGAAGGTCAGCTCTGGCGCCGCGCCACCGATTACCTCGCCGCCACCGGCCAGCTCGAAGCCTGGCTCGGAATGAATGACGCGACTGGAGAAACTTCGCGATGAACCCGAAAAGCTACCTGTTGATTCCCGCCGGTGCGGTCCTGGTCCTGTCTTTGGCAGGCTGTGGCGCCGAGCCTGCGGCGACGCCTTCACCCCAGGCCGTGGCCACCGACACGAGCACGCCACGCGGCGAAGACGCTGAACATGCCGACGAGGCAGGCCAGGAAAAGGCGGGCCACGACGATGAGGCCGGGCATGACGAAGAGGCCGGCCACGATGAGGCGGAAGAAGGCGCGGAACCGGTTCGCATGGACGCGGCCGCGCTGGAAGCCGCCGGCATCAAGCTGGCGACCCTGGATGCGCGTTCACTGAGCGAACCGCTGCAGGCCCCGGGTGAAGTCCTGGACAACGCCTACGGCACCACTCTGATCACGCCGCGGGTCGAGGCCCTGGTGGTCCGCCGCCATGCCAAGCTGGGAGATGAAGTGGCCGCCGGCGCGCCACTGGTGACGCTGTCGTCCGTGGAGGTGGCGCAAGCCCAAGGGGCGCTGGCCATCGCCGAGCAGGATTGGAAGCGCGTTCAATCCCTGGGACGCGAAGCTGTGTCGGGCCGCCGCTACCAGGAAGCCCAGGTCACCGTCGAGCAGGCACGGGCGACGGCGCGGGCCTACGGCTTGCCGGGCACGGCCACGGGCCGGTCCAATGGCGAGTTCACGCTGACCGCGCCACACGCCGGCCGCCTGACCGAGGACGCCTTTGTGGTCGGCGAGCGGATCGAGCCCGGCCGGACCCTGTTCCGATTGGTGGATGAAGCCGTCGTCTGGGTCGATGCCACGCTCCCGGCCGAGCAGGCCCGGCGCATCGCCATCGACAGCACCGCGCAGGTGGTGCTGGGCCAGGTGCGACTGCCCGGCAAGGTGGTGCAGCGCGCGCACCGCACTTCCGAGAACACCCGGACGGCGCTGGTGCGAATCGAAGTAGCCAACGAGGGCGATCGCCTGCACGGCGGCGATTACGTCGAGGTCTATCTCGATGCCGGCGGTGGCAGCGACCCGCAGCTGGCGGTGCCGACGGCGGCGCTGGTGCAGTTAGAGGGCGAGAACGTGGTCTTCAAGGAGACCGATGGCGCCCTGGCGCCCGTGGCGGTTCGCCCCGGTCCGGTGGTCGGCGACCACACCGTCATCGCCGACGGCCTGGTCATCGGCGACCGGGTGGTCGTCGAGGGCGCCTACGTGCTCAAGGCCCAGATGCTCAAGGCGCAACTGGGAGAAGGTCATGGTCATTGACGCCCGCGTCGCCGCGCGCGGAGGTGCGCCATGCTAAATCGCCTGGTCGAACTTTCGCTGCGCTACAAGTTCCTGGTCCTGATCATCTTCGCCGTCGTGGCCTTCCTGGGCCTGCGAGCGGTTCGCGACGTCCCCATCGATGCCTTCCCGGACGTCACCCCGGCACAGGTGAACATCTATACCGAGTCCCCGGGCCTGGCGGCCGAAGACGTCGAGCTGCTGTTGACCACCCCGGTCGAGTCCGCGCTGGCGGGCTTGCCCAAGGTGCAGGAAATCCGCTCGGTGAGCCTGTTTGGTCTTTCCTATGTGTCCGTGTATTTCGAGGACGACATGGAGATCTACTTCGCCCGCCAGCTGGTCAATGAACGCCTGCAGGAAATCGGCGACCGCCTGCCTGAGGGTTACGGCAAGCCCAGCATGGGTCCCAACAGCTCGGGCCTAGGCCAGGTGTTCTGGTACACGGTCGAGCGCGCTCCGGGCGTGAGCAAGGACCAGGTCACCGACATGGACCTGCGTACCTGGCAGGAGTGGACGGTGCGCTTGATCCTGCGCACAGCACCGGGCGTGGACGACGTCAGCTCCTGGGGCGGCGGCGAGCGCGAATACCAGGTCCGGATTGATCCGCAGCGGCTATATGCCCGGGGTCTGGGCTTTGGCGACGTGATTGCGGCCCTGCCGGCCAATAATGGCCAGGTCGGCGGCAACGTGATGGACGTGGGTCGCGAACAGTACCTGGTGCGCGGCCTGGGCTTGCTGTCCTCGACCGAGGACATCGGCGCGATCGTGCTCAAGGCCGAGGATGGCGTGCCGGTTTACCTGCGCGACGTCGCCCGGATCATCGAGTCGCCGGCGCCGCGCTTTGGCGCGGTGACCCGCGATGGCGAAGAGGTGGTGCTCGGCATGGCGTTGGCCCGCATCGGCGAGAACGCCAAGGATGTGGTGGAGGCGGTCAAGGCCAAGCTGGCCACGGTCCAGGACGCCCTGCCCGAGGGCATGGTCGTGCGCCCGATCTACGAGCGTACCGACCTGGTCAACAAGGCAGTGGGGACCGCGACCCGTGCCCTGATCGAGGGCTCGATCCTGGTGGCGATCGTGCTGTTCCTGTTCCTGGGCGAGCTGCGCTCGGCCTTGGTGGTGATCGTGACCCTGCCGCTGGCGATGCTGATGGCCTTCATTGGCATGGGTCAGTTCGGCTTGTCGGCCAACCTGATGTCCCTGGCCGGCCTGGCCATAGGCATCGGCATGATGGTGGACGGCGCCGTGGTGATGGTGGAGAACGCCTACCGCATCATGGCCGAGCGACATACCCACGGCGAAAAGGTCGACCGGACCTCGGCGGTGCTGGCGGCGGCCAAGGAAGTGGCCAATCCCATCTCGTTTGCGATCCTGATCATCATCGTGGTGTTCCTGCCGCTGTTCAGCCTCGAGGGCCTGGAGGGCAAGCTGTTCAAGCCCATGGCCTTCACCATCGCGTTCGCGATGGCGGGCTCGATGCTGCTGAGCCTGACGCTGATCCCGGTCCTGGCGGCCATGATCCTCAAGCCCAAGGAAGAGAAGGACACCCGCCTGGTGGCCTTCCTCAAGCGTCGCTACCGCCCGCTGCTGGAACGGGCCCTGTCCGCCAAACGCGCCGTGGTGATCACGGCTTCCGTGGCGCTGGTGCTGGCCTTGGGCCTGTTCCCGTTCCTGGGCAAGGAGTTCATGCCCCAGTTGCAGGAGGGTTCGATCATGTGGCGGGTGACGGGCATCCCGTCGACGTCCCTGGATGAGTCGATCCGCACCAGCAATGTCATTGCCGAGGCCTTCAAGAAGTTCCCGGAAGTGGAGACGACGCTCGCCATGATCGGCCGCGCCGAAAAGGGCGAGACCGCCGACGTCAACTACATGGAGATCTACACGGCGCTGACCCCCGAGGAGGACTGGACCACCGGCCGCTCGATCAAGGAACTCGAGGAAGCCATGCAGGAGACGCTGGAGGAGGTCGTGCCCAACGTGGTGCCAGGCTACACCCAGCCGATCCAGATGCGCGTCGAAGAGCTGATCTCCGGCGTGCGCGCGACCCTCGCGCTCAAGCTCTACGGCGAGGATCTGGGCGAACTTGATCGCATCAGTAGTCAGCTAAAGCCGGTTCTTGCCGGTATCGACGGCGTGGCGGACCTGTCGCTGGAAGCGAATGTCGGCAAACCGCAGATCCGCATCGAGGTGGATCGGGCCGAGCTGGCCCGGCACGGCATGAACGCCGAGGAGGTCCTGACCATCGTGCGCAATGGCCTGGGCGGTGAGCCGGTCAGCGTCCTGCTGGACGGGGTGCGGCGGTTCGACATCTCCGTGCGCCTTGATGACGGAACGCGCAGCTCGGTCGAAGCGCTGCGACGGATCCCGCTCAAGGCCGCGTCGGGAGCGCTGGTGCCGCTTTCCGAGGTTGCGACGGTATCCGTCGCCGAGGGCTATTCGTTCATCCGTCGCGAGCAGCTGCAGCGCTATGCCGTGATCCAGATGGATGTACGGGGCCGGGACGTCGATGGCTTCGTGGCCGATGCGACGGCCGCGATCAAGTCGCAGGTGGACCTGCCGCCCGGCTACTGGATCGAGTGGGGCGGTGCGTTCGAGAACCAGCAGCGGGCCTTGGCCAAGCTGAGCCTGATCGTGCCGATCACGATCTTCTTCATCTTCGTGCTGCTGTACACCGCGTTCAACTCGATCAAGTTCGCGGCCCTGATCCTGGCCAACGTGCCCTTCGCGACCATCGGCGGCCTGCTGGCCTTGTTCCTGACCGGCCAGTACCTGTCGGTGCCCTCGGCCATCGGGTTCATCGCGGTGTTCGGCGTAGCCATGCTCAACGGCATCGTGCTCGTGAGTTTCCTGAACGAGCAGCGCGAACGTGGGCTCTCGGTGCGTGAGGCGGTGCTGCAAGGCACGGCCCTGCGGCTGCGCCCGGTGCTGATGACCGCAAGCGTAGCGATCCTGGGCCTGGTGCCGATGCTGATCTCCAGTGGCGTCGGCGCCGAGACGCAGCGCCCGTTGGCCACCGTCGTGGTGGGCGGCCTGCTCAGCGCCACCCTGCTGACCCTGTTCCTGCTGCCCGTGCTCTACGAGTGGCTGGAAACCCGCGCCGAACGCAAGAACCCGGAGGCCACGCCATGAAGCGCATCACTGCCCTGCTGCACGCCCATCGGATGAGCGACATCGTGCACGCCCTGGAAGCCGCCGGTGAGCGGCGGCTGAGCGTGGTCCAGGCCCGGGGCCTGCTGCGGGCGTCGAGCGCCCGCGAGCAGGACTATTCGGTGGAGCTGGGCGAACGGGTCACCCAGGAGATCCAACTTGACGTGTTTTGTGAGGACGAGCGGGTCGACGCCATCATCGCGTTGATTCGGCAACACGGCCGGACCGGACAGGTCAATGCGGGGTGGATCTTCACCAGTCCCATCGAGGATGTGCTGCTGATCGACCGGGCGGATGTGCCGGGCTAGAACAGCGCACTGAAGGCAACGTGGCAGGCGCGCTCCGACGGAGCGCGCCTGCAGACTCCCCATTGAGGAATGCCCCATGAGTGACACGACGTCGTCCCCGGCCGCTGGCGCCGGGCACAGCCACGACCACGGCGGCGGGGGCCTTTGGGCCGGCCGCGCCGAGATCCTTTTCTCTCTGGCCTCCGGCGCCTTCCTGCTGGCCGGCTGGGCTTGGGGTCGGACACAGGGCGATGGCGCCACCGGCCCGTGGCTACTGCTCCTGCTGGCCTATGCCGCAGGCGGATTCTTCACGGTGCGCGAAGCGATTGAGAACCTGCGGCACCGCGAGCTGAAGATCGATTCCCTGATGATCGTGGCGGCCGCCGGCGCGGCGGTCTTGGGCCAATGGGCCGAGGGCGCGCTGCTGTTGTTCCTCTTCAGCCTCGGCCATGCGCTTGAGAACTACGCCATGGGCCGGGCCCGGCGCGCCATCGAGGCCTTGGCCGAGCTGCGGCCGGAAACGGCGCTCGTGCGCCGCGGCGAGGAACTGGTCTCGGTGTCCGTAGACAGCCTGGTCATCGGCGACGTCGTCGTGGTCAAACCCGATGAGCGGGTCGCTGCGGACGGGTTCGTAGTGCTCGGCGAGAGCAGCATCGACCAGGCCGCCATCACCGGCGAAAGCGTGCCGGTGGACAAGCGGCCGGTGGTGGACGTGGCCGAGGCACGGCAACGTCCCGACGCGGTCGGCGCCGAGCATCGCGTCTTCGCCGGCACGATCAACCAAGGCAAGGTCCTCGAGATCGAAGTGACCCGCCTTGCCAGCCAGAGCACCCTGGCGCGGGTCGTCGAACTGGTGCGGTCGGCGGAGAACCAGAAATCACCGACGCAGCTGTTCACGGATCGGTTCCAAAAGATCTTTGTTCCGGCGGCACTGGGGCTGGTGGGACTGCTGCTGTTCGCAGGGCTGGTAGTGGATGAACCGTTCAGCGCCACCTTCTACCGCGCCATGGCGGTGCTGGTGGCGGCCAGTCCTTGTGCCCTGGCGATTTCCACACCCAGCGCGGTCCTGAGCGGCGTGGCCCGTGCGGCGCGGGGCGGCGTGTTGATCAAGGGCGGCGGCCCGCTGGAGCGGCTGGGGGTCCTGCACGCGCTGGCGTTCGACAAGACCGGCACGCTGACCGAGGGCCGACCGCAGGTTACGGACGTTGTTCCGGCCGAGGGTGTGACGACGCCCGAGCTGTTGAGCGTCGCCATTGCCGTGGAGCGCCTGAGTGACCATCCCTTGGCCGCCGCGGTGGTGCGCGATGGCCTGGTCCGCCTGGGCGCGCACGCTGTCCCGGTGGCGACGGATCTCGAGAGCCTTACGGGTCGCGGCCTGAAGGCGACCGTGGCCGGCGAGACCGTATACCTGGGCAAGAAGAGCCTGTTTGATGAGGTCGGCGGTGCAGCGGTACCCGCCACCCTCAAGACCCGGGTGCTGGACATGGAGCATCAAGGCCGGACCGTGTTCGTCGTACGCCAAGGAGACTGTTACCTGGGCGCCGTTGGCTTGATGGACACGCCGCGGGAAGCCGCCAAGGCGGTAATGGGCCGACTGCGCGAACTCGGCATGACCCGGCTGGTGATGCTCTCTGGCGACAATCAACGCGTCGCCGATGCCGTGGCTGCCAGCGTCGGCATCGACCGCGCCTATGGCGACCTGATGCCCGAAGACAAGGTCAAGGCCATCAAGGCGCTGCGTGCCGAAGGTGAGGTCGCCATGGTGGGGGATGGCGTCAATGACGCACCCGCCCTGGCCAGCGCCTCGGTCGGTATTGCCATGGGGGCCGCGGGCTCGGACGTCGCGCTCGAGACGGCGGACGTCGCCCTGATGGGCGACAAGCTCGAGCACTTGCCGTTCGTCGTGGGGCTGAGCCGGCAGACCCGGCGCATCATCCGCCAGAACTTGTGGGCAAGCCTCGGCATGGTGGCGATCCTGATTCCGGCGACGATACTGGGCATGCGCATGGGCGTGGCAGTACTGTTCCATGAGGGCTCGACCCTGCTGGTGGTGGCCAACGCCTTGCGCCTGCTCGCGTACCGGGACCGGACCTGACGTCGGACCATGGGGCTTGGTGCGACCTGGACCCACGGCCATACTCTCGCGATGCTTTTTCCTGTCCGTCGCGTTCTGGAACACCGCCAGGTCCCGATCTATCTGGGAGCGGTCTTGCTGGCCGTGACAGTGGCGGTCAGCATTTCCGGAACGCAACGGTTCCAGGGGGCGATCACGCCGGCGCTGGCGCTGATGCTCTACGTCACGTTCCTGCAGGTGCCGCTTGCGAAGATCGGCCAGCCCTTGAGGGACGGTCGCTTCCTGGGGGCGCTGCTGACCGCCAACTTCGTGGCCGTACCGCTGCTGGTCGCCGGCCTGATGCTCCTGGCTCCGGCCGACCCGCTGGTGCGATTGGGCCTGCTGCTCGTGCTGTTGACGCCGTGTATCGACTACGTGGTCACCTTCTCGCATATGGGGCGCGCCAACGCGCAGGGATTGCTGGCCGCGACGCCGCTCTTGCTGGTCCTGCAGATGTTGCTGCTGCCCGTTTACCTGCGCTTGTTGATGGGTGAGGCGGCTGCGAATTTGGTGGCGCCCGGGCCATTCCTGCATGCGTTCCTGTGGCTCATCGCCGTGCCGCTGCTGTTGGCCAGCCTCACTCAGTGGTGGGCCGCGTCCACGCCCAGCATCGCTCGGGTCGCTTGCTGGTTGGCGGTGTTGCCGGTACCCGCCACGGCCATCGTTCTGTTCGTGGTGGTGGCCGCTGTTGTTCCTCAACTGGGGGAGGCGGGCGCGGCCGTTTGGCACATCGCGCCCCTGTACGTCGCGTTCGCGGTGGCGGCGCCCATGCTGGGGTGGGCCATTGCCACGCTGTTTCGTCTCCAGGCAGCCTCGGGCCGGGCGGTGGCATTCAGTGCCGGCACGCGCAACTCCCTGGTCGTCTTGCCGCTCGGGTTGGCGATCCCGCACGCCATGCCGATGTTGCCCGCCGTGATCGTTCTGCAGACGCTGATCGAGCTGTTGGCGGAGTTGGTTTATGTGCGCTGGATCGCCCGTTGGGGCGACCGTGAAGCGGGGTAATGGGTCTGCCGCGCGGTTCCGTCGCGGTACCGGACTGGCGAACTTAACGTCAAGGTGTTTGAATCGCCCCGCCCTTTCGGCGGCCCAGATGTCTGCGATTAGGGTGCTAGCCCAGGCATTGCCCAGCCCTGGCGGGAGTCAGGGTTGCGCAGCGGCGCCTGGCGGCGTGCGACGCGGCGTCCGGTAGACCGACCCTGTCGCCATCTGCCGGGCGAGCGGTCGTCTCCGGGATCAGGGGGTAGCTGCCCCGGTCGTATCCGGGTTCCGGCCCGTCGATCCTCGTCGCGTGGGGAACTTTTCGGCTCGGACGGGAGTCTAGGGAGCATCCTCCCCCATCCGCGGGGTGTATCCCGTCACTTTTTTCTGGGTGTAGACTCTGGCCATGTCCCTGCTTCGCACCGTCGGCCACCTGCTGCTCGCCTTGGCGTTGATCGCCAACGCCGGGCTGCCGTCGGTCGCGTCTGCGGCGGATCATGCCGCGCACCAGAGTGCGGGTATAGACCAGGACATGGCATCGGCGGGGCATGCGATGGTGGATGGCGACATGGCGTCGTGCCATGACGGGGCCACCGCCGCGCCCGTCGTTCCCAGCCCGGACGTGCCGCTGGACTGCTGTGACGGCGGCACCTGCGCCTGCAGCTGCCTGCATCACGCCCCGGTCGTCGTGATCAGCGCCGCCCCGTGGGCAGTTTCACCCTATCGCTGGGTGGCCCAACTCGGCCGCCTGGTGTCCGTCCCGGCCGCGCCCTCGGCGCCGGCCATTCGACCTCCGATCGCCTAAGCCCTCTCGGCGGACCTTGATCCGCCCCATTCGCTCGACCCGCGTTCCGGGTCGTGTTGCCCGTGGCCTGTCGCCGCGGGTGCTTTGGAGGGTTTCCCATGACTGTACGTTTCCGCCCGGCCGCCCTGGCCGTGGCCCTGAGCGTGGCCCTGAGTGGCTGTGCATCCCTGGCCCCGCGCCCCGGTGACACCGACATCAATGCCCTGCTGGCCGAGCGACGCGGCCCGCAGGTCAAGTGGTCCGCCGTAGGTCAACCGCCCCCAGAACGGCAGGCCATCGACCAGTGGCTCGGCGCCCCGATGACCGCCGAGGCGGCGGTGCGCGTGGCCATGCTGCGTAGTCCCCGCCTGCAGCAGGAATATGCCCGGCTGGGCCTGGCCCGGGCCGACGTGCTCGAGGCCGTGCAGGTGGCCAACCCCACCCTGTCGCTTTCACGGTCCTATCTGGACCCGGGTAGCGGCTACAACCGCCTGGCCGGTCTGACCCTACCCTTGGCCGACCTGCTGGTGTTGCCGGTGCGCACGCGCCTGGCTCATGCCGAGTACGAACGCGCCAAGCTCGAGATCGCCGGGGCCGTGCTCAATGTGGCCGCCGACGTGGAAGCCGCCTGGTACACCTATGTGGGTGCCCAGCAAGTCGCGGACATGCGCACGGCGGTGGCCGGCGGCGCAGATGCCGCGGCCGAACTCGCCCAACGATTCTTTGATGCCGGCAACATCAGCGAGTTGCAGCTCAAGCAGGAGCAGGCGGCCGCCAGTGAGGCGCGCATCATCGCCGCCCGGGCCCGCGCGGACGCCGGCCGCGCCCGCCTGACCCTCAACACCCTGCTGGGCCTCAGTGGCGAGGACGCGGCCTGGGCGACCAGCGATCGCCTGCCTATGCCGGTCGGAGCCGAAGACGATCCCCAGCAGTTGGCGGAGCTGGCGCGCACGTCCAGCCTGGAATTGCTCGCGGCCCGCCAGCAGGCCGACATCCTGATGGATGCGCTCGGCATCACGCGCAAGCTGCGTTGGCTGGGCGGCAGCGAAATCGGCTACGAGCGCGAACGTGACGCCGATGGCACGCGCCTTCGCGGCCCGACGCTGGATCTGGAACTACCCATCTTCAACCAGGGCCAAGCCAAACTGGCGCGTGCGGAGGCGTTGCTGGCCGAAGCCCGGGCGCGTGTGGCCCAGGCGGAATTGGGCGTCGATAACGCCGTGCGCCTGGGGGCCGAACAAGTCCGCGAACTGAGCCAGGTCGTGGCAATCCACCGCGAGGCCCTGATCCCGCAACGCGAAAAGGTGGTCGAGCGCAGCCAGCAAGAGCAGAACTTCATGCTCATCGGAGTGTTCGAGCTGATCCAGGCCAAGGTGCAGGAATACAACGCGTATGAGAGCTACCTCGAGGCAGTGCGCGACTACTGGCTGGCCCGCGTGGAGCTGATGCGGGCCGTTGGCCAGCGCTTGCCCAGCGACGCCGCCATCGGTGACCGCACCCCCAGCGTTCAGGACATCCTGACGCCGTCCGCCGAGGAGGCGATGCCGGGCATGGACCACAGCGGCCACGACATGTCGTCGATGCCCGCCACGCCTGCCGGTGCGATGGAGGACATGGACCACAGCGGTATGGACATGCCAGCGAAACCGGATGCGTCGGCGGCCCCCGCGGCGGCGCCGGCCAGCGCGATGGAGGGTATGGACCATAGCGGCATGGACATGCCGGCGAAGCCGGATGCGCCGGCGCCCCCCACGGCTGCGCCCGTCGACGCGATGGAGGGGATGGACCACAGCGGCATGGACATGCCACCGACACCGCCGGCGTCTACGCCGGCACCGGTGGATCACTCCAAGCACGGCACGCCGCCCGCGTCCCCCGCACCGCCGACCGAGGACGAGAAAGAAACCGAGGACGACACCCGCACCCCGCCCGACCACAGCGCCCACGGAGGCACCCCATGAAGATCACACGACGCGACATCCTGCTGGGCGCAGGGGCCGGTCTGGTCACGACGGCCGCAACGGGTATGGCCAGTGCCCAGAGTCAGGGCCACGACATGAGCCAGATGAAAGAGCCCGCTGCGCCGCCGGAGGCGCCGCCGGTCTCCCGCCCGCGGGCGGGCAAGGTGCGCACGCTCAATGGCTGGACCCTGCCGTACCGCATGAACGGCGGCGTTAAGGAATTCCATCTGGTCGCCGAGGAGTTCGAACACGAATTCGCACCCGGCTCCAAGGCGATCTGCTGGGGCTACAACGGTTCCACACCGGGACCGACCATCGAGGCGACTGAAGGCGACCGCATCCGCATCTTCGTGACCAACCGCCTGCGCGAAGCCACCACCATCCACTGGCATGGCCTGATCCTGCCCAGCGGCATGGACGGCGTCGGTGGCCTGAACCAGCCCCAGATCAAGCCCGGCGAGACCTTCGCCTACGAGTTCACGCTCAAGCAGCACGGTACCCACATGTACCACCCGCACGCCGACGAGATGGTGCAGATGGCCATGGGCATGATGGGCCTGCTGATCATCCACCCCAAGCGCGGCGAGGCGGTGCCGATCGATCGCGACTACGCGTTCCTGCTGCATAACTTCGCGCTGCACCCCGGCACGCGCCGGCCGGATCCGGCGGTGATGCAGGACTTCGACCTGTGGACCTTCAACTCCAAGGTCTTCCCGGCGATCGAGCCGATCGTGGCGCGGACCGGTGAGCGCGTCCGCATCCGCGTGGGCAACCTGAGCATGTGGAACCACCCGATCCACCTGCACGGCGTGCAGTTCCACGTCACCGGCGGCGACGGCGGTCGGCTCCCGCGCTCCCAGTGGCGCACCGAGGTGACCGAGATCGTCGGCGTCGGCCAGATGCGCGACATCGAGTTCACGGCGGTACCCGGCGACTGGGCATTCCACTGCCACATGTCGCACCACACCATGGGCCCGATGGGCCACGACGTGCCCAACACCATCGGCGTCGATCAGCGTGGCGTGGAAGCCAAGATTCGCCAGATGCTGCCGGGCTACATGGCCATGGGCAAGGACGGCATGGGCGAGCACCAGGACCACACCGATGGCGGCATGGCCGGCCCCCCGAACACGCTGGCGATGATGGCCGGCAAGGGTCCGTTCGGGAACATCGAGATGGGCGGCATGTTCACCGTCGTCAAAGTCCGTGACGACCTGGCGCCGGGCGATTTCTCCGACCCGGGCTGGTACCGCAACCCCACTGGCACCGTCGCCCAGCGCGTCAGTGACGATCCCGCGTTCGGCAATCCGCCGCGACGTCCGCGTTAACAGGAGCCCTAGTCATGTCTCTGATCAAAAGTGGTTTGATTCTCGTGGGTCTGGGTGCCGCGGCCGTCGGCGGCGGCATCTACTTTGGTGCCATCCACCCGGGTGCTGACGAGCCGCATTCGGCCGTGGTCTTCAAGCTCATCGAAACGGCGCGCGACCGCGCCATCGCGGTCCGTGCCCACGACATGGTCGTCCCGACCTTGGGTAGCGAAGCCCAGATTCGCAGCGGCGCCGGCAACTACGCGGCCATGTGCACTACCTGCCACCTTGCCCCCGGCATGGCAGCGACCGAGCTGAGCCAAGGGCTGTATCCGGCGCCACCGGAGCTCTCCACGCTCGGCGCGCCCGATCCGGCCCGCGCCTTCTGGGTCATCAAGCACGGCATCAAGGCCTCGGGTATGCCGGCCTGGGGCAAGAGCATGTCCGATGAGTACATCTGGAACATGGTCGCGTTCTTGCAAGAAATGCCGAAGATGAGCCCGGATCAATATCAGGCATTGGTGGCGACCAGCGGCGGCCACTCGCACGGTGGCGGCGAGAGCATGCCGCACGACGACGCCATGCCAGGGATGGCCGGCATGGGCAGTGGTAACCATCACGATGGCGCCGCCGCCATGGACCACGACGATGCCGGTACGGCGCCCCATGCCCATGACACGCCGATGTCCGCCGACCACGATGACGCCGGGTCGGCGCCGCACGCTCACGACGCCCCGGCGCCCGCGGCACATGACGATGCCGGTGCCCCGCCCCACGACCACGACGCGCCCGTGCCACCGGCGCACGACGATGCCGGCGCGCCGCCGCACGATCACTGATCCCTCTCTGACAGGACCCTCCCATGAAACGTATCGCCACCCTTGCTGTGTTCTCCCTCGCCGCCGTGGGTAGCCCGGCGTTTGCCGATGGCCCGACCACGCCGCCCCACACCCACGACGCCACCACGCACGCGCCCGCCGGACCGGAACTGGGCATTCCGGCGCAGGCAATGCCTGCGGTGGCGGTCGTTGAGCGGTTTTCCGCCGCGCTGGCTGCCGGCCAGCTTGACGCCGCCGGCGCCGAGCTCGATCCCAACGTACTGATCCTGGAAAGCGGCGGCGCTGAACGCTCCGCCGCCGAGTACCTGGGCGGTCACGCCAAGGGCGACGCGGCCTTCCTCCAGACCGCCCACATCCAGTTGCTTCGTCGCACCGCCCAGGTCAGCGGCGATCTGGCCTGGGTGGCCAGCGAGAGCGAGTTGCACCTGAGCAAGGACGGCAAGCCAGTCACGGTGCTCAGCACCGAAACCATGCTGGTCCAGCGCTCGGACGCGGGCTGGAAGATTGTCCACATCCACTGGTCCTCGCGCACGAAGGCACCGGGCGACCATCACTAGGAGACCGCCATGCGCCGGTTTACGTCGGTACTGACCACCGTGATGCTGCCGCTGGCCCTCGCCTCCTGCGAAGGCCGGAAGGATGCCCCGCCGGAGGCCTTTGGCCCCCATGAGGTCGCGAGCCCGGCGACAAAGGTGACGCCCCCTCAGGCGGATGACACGTCCGCGCCCCATGTCGCCGAGCATCCGGCCACGCTGCCGCGGATCACCATGCATAAGGACCCCAACTGCGAGTGCTGCAGCCTCTGGGCACGCCATGTCGAGGGCGCCGGCTTCCCGGTGAGCGTGGTGGCCGACACCCACATGGACGCCTTCAAGCGCAGCGTCGGCGTGCCGGCCGGCAAGGGCTCCTGCCACACCGCCCAGGTCGAGGGCTACTTCATTGAGGGCCATGTGCCGGTGGAAGACATACAGCGGCTACTGGCCGAGCGCCCCGATGCCCGCGGCCTGGCGGCACCGGGCATGCCGATTGGCTCGCCTGGCATGCCCGGTCCGGCGCGCCCCTACACCGTTTACCTGATTGGCAAGGATGGCAGCAGCACGCCGTACAGCCAGCACGGTCACTGACCCGGAGTCATCGCAATGAGCCAACACGACAGCCACGCGCCGACCTCCTCGGCGACACCCACCGAACAACCCCGCGATCCGGTCTGTGGCATGTTCGTGGACGGTCCCCTGTTCGCGCTTCATGGCGATGTTCGGTACCACTTTTGCTCGGAGCGCTGTCGCCAGAAGTTTCTGGATGAGCCGGAGCGCTACCTCCAGTCCGAGGGGTCGGCAGGTGGCCATCCTCCCGCTTCGACGGCCGCGCCGGGCGTGCCCCGCGTTCAGTACACCTGCCCCATGCACCCGGAAATCGTCCGGGACGGACCGGGGACCTGCCCGATCTGCGGCATGGCGCTCGAACCCCTGCAGCCATCGCTGGAGGATGACGAGAACCCCGAGTTGGCCGACTTTACGCGTCGGTTCTGGGTCACCCTGCCCCTGACCGTCATCGTGCTGGCCCTGGCGATGTTCGGCCATCTTTGGGACGGTATGCAGGCAACCACCCGGACCTGGGTCGAACTGGTCCTGACGGCGCCGGTGGTGCTGTGGGCGGGCTGGCCCTTCTTCGTGCGCGGCGTGGCCTCGCTGCGCACCGGCAACCTCAACATGTGGACGCTGATCGGGACCGGTGTTGGCGCCGCCTTCGGCTACAGCGTGGCGGCGACCGTGGCCCCGGGATGGTTCCCGGCTTCGTTCCAGGAACACGGCCGCGTGGGCGTGTATTTCGAGGCAGCGGCGGTGATCGTCTCGCTCACCCTGCTGGGCCAGTTGCTCGAGCTCAAGGCCCGGTCGCAGACCTCGGCCGCCATCAAGGCGCTGTTGCGCCTGGCGCCCAAGACCGCCCGCCGCATCAACGCCGACGGCAGCGAAGAGGATATTGCCCTCACCCACGTGCACGTCGGCGATCGCCTTCGCGTGCGGCCGGGTGAAAGCGTACCGACCGATGGCGAGGTCGTTCAGGGCGCGTCCAGCGTAGACGAGTCGATGCTCACCGGTGAGCCGATGCCGGTCAGCAAGAGCGTTGGGGACCGGGTCATCGGCGCCACCCAGAACGCCTCGGGCAGTCTGGTGATCGTGGCTGACAAGGTCGGCGCCGATACGGTGCTGAGCCAGATCGTGCAGCTGGTGGCCAACGCCCAGCGGTCGCGGGCGCCCATGCAGCGCATGGCCGATACCGTATCGTTCTGGTTCGTGCTGGCGGTGCTCGGCATCTCCCTGAGCACCCTTCTGGTCTGGGGCTTCTTCGGGCCGGAGCCGTCCTGGGTATTCGGCGTTCTCAACGCCGTGGCCGTGCTCATCATCGCCTGCCCCTGCGCCCTGGGCCTGGCAACGCCGATGTCCATCATGGTCGCCACCGGTCGAGCGGCCAGCGTGGGCGTCCTGTTCCGCGACGCCGAGGCCATCGAGAACCTGCGTAAGATCGACACGCTGATCGTCGACAAGACCGGCACCTTGACTGAAGGTCGGCCCCGCTACCGCGATACGGCAGCCTTGACGGGCTTCGCGCCCAGGGAGGTGCTGCGATTGGCCGCAAGCCTGGATCAGGGCAGCGAGCATCCGCTGGCGGCAGCGATCGTCGCCGAAGCCCGGGAGCGCGGCATGGCCTTGTCGACCCCCGAGTCCTTTGAGTCGGCCAGTGGCATCGGGGTCCGGGGACGGGTCGAGGGTAAGGCGCTGGCCCTGGGCAATGGCGCCCTCATGGTCGAGGAAGGCGTCGATGTGAGCTCGCTCAAGACAGCCGCCGAACGGCTGCGGGCCGAAGGCGCGAGTGTGATGTTCCTGGCCGTCGACGCCGAGCCCGCCGGCCTGATCGCTGTCGCGGACATGATCAAGGAGTCCACGCCCGAAGCGATTGAGCAGCTCCGGGCCGACGGTCTGCGCCTGATCATGGCGACGGGCGATGGCGAAACCACGGCCGAGGCCGTCGCCAAGGCCTTGGGCATCACCGAGGTGCACGGCGAAGTGCGCCCTCAGGACAAGGTGGAGCTGGTGGCCGCGCTCAAAGCGCAGGGACGCCGCGTGGCGATGGCGGGCGATGGCATCAACGATGCGCCGGCGCTGGCCCTGGCGGATGTCGGCATCGCCATGGGGACCGGCACGGACGTGGCGATGTCCAGCGGCCAGGTGACCCTGGTCAAGGGCGACCTGCGCGGCATTGTCCGGGCCCGGCAGATCTCCGAGGCCACGGTGGCCAATATGAAGCAGAACCTCGGCTTCGCCTTCCTCTACAACGCCTTGGGCGTGCCGATCGCGGCGGGCGTGCTGTATCCGGTGTTCGGCCTGCTGCTCAGCCCGATGATCGCGGCCCTGGCCATGAGCTTGAGTTCGGTGTCGGTGGTGGTCAACGCCTTGAGGCTGCGAAACGAAAGCGCCTGATGCCCTGCTGAGGCGCCGTGTGCCGCAGAGGTCGACAGGACCACTGGGCGACGACCGTTTTCGTAACGAAACCATTTTTCACCCGCGGCACCCAAAGGAGAACAGATCCATGAAGTACTCCCGATTCGGGCTGATGATCCTGGTATCCACTGTTGTGATGTTTGGTTTGATGTACCTCAACAATTACGCGCTTGACCACGTCTATTTCAGCGAAACACGCTTCTACATGGCGTTGGTCATGGGCGCGAGCATGGCGGCGGTGATGCTGCTCTTCATGCTCAAGATGTACACCCGCAAAGGCGCCAACTGGACCATCCTGGCATCGGCGGTATTGGTGTTCTCCGGCTCGCTGTGGCTGGTCCGCAGCCAGTCCACCATTGAAGACGTTGCCTGGATGAAGGCGATGATCCCGCATCACTCGATCGCCATTCTTACCAGCTCGCGCGCCGAAATCAGCGACCCCCGGGTCCGAGACCTGGCCGACCGCATCATCAAGGCGCAGGAGAGCGAGATTGCCGAGATGAAGCAGTTGATCCAGGAGCTGGAGGCACAGCCCGAGCGGTGATCCGAACCCGACACCTTTTGTTTGCCGCAACGAGAGACGTTGTCGGCAGCCGGGCCGGCGAGAAGTTGGGACACTCGCCGGACCGTTCTTTCCGTCCCCTAGGAGAGTTCCCCATGACACGTTTGCTTCCGTTCGCCATCGCCCTGCTGATCGCCGCCCCCGTTGCCTGGGCCGACGATAAGGGCCACGACCACATGGCCGCCAAGAATGGCCAGACCCAGCCGCACGACATGGCCGCCATGTCCGCCGAGGAGTTCGCCAAGCTCGACGCCGACAAGAATGGTCAGCTGTCCCGCAGCGAGCTCCCCAAGGAGCACAAGTTCGCGGCGCATTTCGACATGCTCGATACCGACAAGAACGGCACCCTCTCGGCGGCCGAGTTCGCCAAGGGCCACGGCATGTGACGCTTCCCCCGGGGCGGCGCATGCCGCCCCGGCACCTGATATCGGGAGAGAGCAATGACACGACTATGGACGGGCCTGGTGGCCCTGCTGTTGGCCGGCGCAGCGATGGCAACCCCCACGCCCATGCCCTCAGATGACACCGCCGCAATAAAGGCCGTGCTCGCAGCCTACAAGACGGCGCTCGAGCGCCGGGATCTGACGGGTGTGGAGGCGTTGTTTGCCCAGCGCAATGAGGTGATCGAATCGGGCAAGGTGGAAGGCTCATATGCCGACTACGTGACCCACCACATCGGTCCGGAACTGCGCCACATCCAACGATTTGCATTCGAGGACTATGCGGTGACCGTCGAGCAGGAGGGCGACATCGCCTGGGCTACGGAGACTTATCGCTACACGATCGTTTTGCCTGACCGTGCCGATCCGATCGTGCGTCAGGGTGCGGCCACCAGCGTCCTGCAGCGTAAGGACGGCGTGTGGAGAATCCGCGCCCTGCACAGCTCGTCTAGGGCACCAAAGCCCGCGGCAACGACCCCGTAAGGCGCGCCGATGAGGGCCGAGCCTGTGCCAGCACCCACGCAGATCGACTTGGCGCCCCTGCTCAAGCACTGGCGCCAGAGCCGGGACAATTCAAAGGCCGCTTTCCCCTAACCCCGATAAGCTGCCCAAATCGGCGAATCCCCCGCCACGCACCCTCCGCCGCATCCCTGTTCTCAGATATTTAGGAGCCCGGGCATGTCAACCCAGCCAGGCGAGAGGGTCTGGTCGAGGCCAGGAATCGAGTGCCAGGCGACGATCCACAACGCCGCCCGGCGCTCGCAGGGATCCACCAGCTGTCGAAACCCCTCCCAGCCGTCTGCCTCCCGCAGCTCCCAATAGTGGCGGGGCCCGTGGACGAAGCCTGCCAGAGTCGGGGTCGGCGATAGGTTTGCGATCAGCGGTGGGCCGCGCGACGCACCGAGGCTAAAGCTCACTTCGCAGAGCCGCTCGCGCACTGAATGAGGGTTGCTGCGCCACGCAGCAGGCCAAGGGGCGCCGCGGAACAAGCTGGCTTCGAGCGCGGTGCCGAAGTTCTCGATCATGTTCAGAATTTCGCGATCGCAATCAGTGAGCGCCTGTTGCGCGGCGAGGGCCACGGCCAAGTCCGGCTTGAATCGATCCCGTGGGATGATCAGGGGCGCATTGTGAATCGGACACGTCGTGCGCAAAACATGGGTCCAACTACGCCGGTAACCTCGAGGCCGCTTGGCTGCGTCATCATCCAGCCAGCACGCCGGACAGATTGCCATCCGTGCGTGCGGGGCCAGCTGCGACGGTGAATCAGGCAGGCGATGGGGTCGCAGCGACGCTCCTGGAACGCCCAAGGCTTCTCCCACGCGAAGTAGCGCAGCGCAGGAAGGATCATCGATGGTCCCAATCGGTAGCGGATCGTCAGTATTCAGCTGGACCCACAATTCGCCGGGGTCGGCTTCGTAAAGATCAGCCGCCCGAGCCAGACACGAGCGCAGGGACTCGTCGGGCCCGGGCGGTGAGACCCACCAGCGGGGCGTGACTTGTTCCATGCTCACGCGGCCTTGGCCGGTTCGTTCGCGCGCTCCCGTGCCAGCCTGACAGCGGCTGTGGGCATTTCCACCCTCGCCCGCTCCAGGAGCTGGGGCGTGATCTTCTCCGTGCCAGACTCGACCGCATGAGCCGCCGCATAGGTGATCAGGCGCATCATGGGATCGAGCACGCCGTCAGAAAGCCGAAGCAGCGCGGTCGTGATCGGCAACGACGAGAGCTGCGAGGGCTGCTTGAGGGGCAAGACCCGCTCCAGCGCGTCCAGGAAGTTCACCAGGTAATCGTCCTGCTTCCAGACGGGCAGGCTGCGGTAGGTGAAGCGGGCATTGAGATGCTCGTCGACCTGCATCGCGTCCGGTGCCTGGGCGGTTCCCAGCGCCAACACCGGCATCGACAGCTGGTTCATCAGGAATTTGATCGTATCCAGGGCAATGCGCTGCTGCCGCGCCGTCGAGGTCAGGATGTCCTGGATCTCGTCGACCACGAGCAGGCGCAGATTGGCCGCCCGGCACAGCTTGAGCACCATGCGTTCGCGGTCGCTGCCCACGTAGCGTTTCGGATCGGGCACCCCCAGTTCGGTCAGGATCCGGTCGTAGAGCGCCCGTGCCTCACGGGCACCCGTCATTTCGATCGTCAGGACCGGCAGGCTGGCCGCTTTGCTTCCTTCGGCGGCAATCGGCGGATACCTGCGTTCGATGGCACGGGCGATCATGGTCTTGCCCGAGCCGGGCAGTCCCGAGACCACCAGCCCGCTGGCCCGGGACTTGGGCGGACTGAAGCGAAGGAAGTCGATGTGATCCATGATCGGCTGCAGCCGCTCATGGGTGATGAAGCGGTCAATCAGCATCCGGTTGGCACGCTCCAGGTCCGGCAGTTCAAGCCAGGCCTGGGTCTTGGGGTCGAGGTGGGAATAGTCGGTCATGACAAGCTCCTTAGGTCCATTCTTCAACAGGGATGGGCGCACGGGCCGACGGCGTTTTCGGCGGCAGGGCGCTGAGATCGGTGGGGTTCACGGCAGCCGCACTGGCAGCCGCGGATCGCGGCGAGGGGCGTTTGGTCCGCGGACGACGCGACGGATGGCGGGCCTGGCGGGTCTGCGCCTGGGCGGTCGCTTCGATCTGGTCGGTCTTCTCGAAGCCTTCGTCCGTCATCGCGTCCATCCGGGCCTGGGCCTCGGCATCGAGGGCGCGGCGGCTGCCCGGCTCACCCACGGCCCGCCCGGCGATCGCCGGCGCCGTCACCAGCATGCCGTCCGGACGACGGACCCAGACGGCACCGGGGCTGCGGGGGTCGTACCGAACCATGACCTCGTCCTGGCGGATGAGGGGGCTGAGGTCCGGGTGCCAGTAGCGGCTGGCGCCGAAGGTGATGCCGGTGCGCCGAACCGGCCGCATCACGTATGGCAGGAAATCCATCCGGAACTTCAGCGGGGCCGCCGGCAGCGCCGGCGGGACCAACTGGCCCTGTTCGTCCTGCAGGCCCCGCTCCCAGGCCACCAGTGGCGGGACTCCGAGGCTGGAATGCCTGCGCGTGTGGTAGGTCCGGCACACCTTCTGCGTCATCCACTGGCGGAACTCATCCAGGGTGAGGCGAGCCTTTCCGGCGCTGTCGTAGTCGCCCTTGTCACGGATGTTGCTGAAGGTGGTGCCCGGCAGCAGGTGGGCGATCTGCATCAGCGTGCCGATCAGGCGCTCGATGTGGGCCCCGTAGTGCGGCGTCCGCACCGGCCGCCAGGCCAGATCGATCCCATGGTCCTGGCAGCCACGCTGCAGCGCCATGCTGCGGAAGTCCTTGCCGTTGTCGACCAGGATCTTCTTGGGCTTGCCGTACATGGGCCAGATGCCGGGATCGCCCTCGTTCTCGGGCTTGGGCAGCACCGTGTGCTCCACGCACAAGGAGACAGAAACCGCCGAGGGGGGATCCATGGAGATGTACATGCCCATGACGCAGCGGGTCGCCACATCGATGGCCACGGTGACCCAGGGACGTCCGATCACGGTCAGGCGGTCATCGCTCAGGACGAGGACGTCGGCCGGGGTGTGGTCAATCTCCAGCAGATCCAGCGGCCGTTCCGCCTCCAACTTGCCGGTGCGGGCCTCCCAACGTTGCTTGGCCGCCTTGCAGCCCAACCGGGCGCGGTCCGCCTGGTAGCCGTTTTCACGGGCGATTCGGGTCAGCACCGCGGATCGGGACGGCGGCTTGAGCTTGAGTCGCCGAGCCAGGGAGCGGGCACGGGCAACCACGTACTCCTTGGACGGTCGTTCCCGGCGCAGGTAGTGCTTGGCAATGACGTGCTTGATCAGCGTATCGACCTCCGGATCCAGCTGATTCAGGCCGAGCGGCCGACCTCCCGGGCTTCGGGCCAAGGCGCTGGCCCGCGGGTCCTTCCTGAAGGTCGCACGGGCCCTCTGAAGCTGCCTGACGCTGATGCCGTGCCGCTTGGCGAGCTTTTCTAGCTCGCTGCGGGCGACGGTGCTCCGGCTGTTCAGGGGCATCAGGTCCTTGGCGAGGTCACAGCAGCGCTTCCATTCCGCAGCAGGGATTCCCTCAAAGGACGAGACTGCCGCAGTCTTGGGCAGCGCCTCGATCCGGGCGATCGCGACGGAACTGACCGCCCCCGTGGCCACATCACGCACGCGCATGTGGGTGAGCGAGTCGGCCCCGTCGATCTGGATGACCCGGCCATTGGCGACGCAGGTCGTGCCAGGGGTGAGTTCGAGCGTCATGGCCGCGCCCTCCCCGTCCGAAGCTGACATTCGGTAAGCACGACCGTGGCGAAGCCGAGCAACCGGCGAACAGCCGCCAGGCGGCGGCTCACCGCGTCGGGATCACGGTCCAACAAGGACTTCGACTTGATTTCGACGACCGTCCACCGTCGAAATCCCAACCGGAAAATGGCGCGGGTGACCCGGTCGTAAACCACCAGGAAGTCAGGGGTGTAGCGGTGGACGCCATCGACATCCGCGTAGCGGAGCGTGAACGGCTGGGCATGGATGGCCACCAGGCCGGCGTGTCGCGAGAAGAACGCAATGGCATGCGCCTCGAGGTCGCTCTCTACGGGCACGGATTGGGTGGGTGGCGTCCAGGCAACGCGACCGCAGACGTGCCTCCCATGGGAGAGCGGAATTTCTCGAGCGGACCATCGAATGGCACCGTCCACTTTGGACGGCGGGGGTTGATGCATGGCTTTCATTGGAATTTCTCCAAGGCACAGAGCGGCCCCGACGTGGGTCGGGGCGACGATTTGGCTTGTGGTCAACAGCTGCCCATGGGGTGTCCTCCCTTGAATGAGAGGCTTCCCTGCCGGGGGGCTTGGAGACTGTGGATGTCCCACAAGGACGCTCTGCCTTGAGCTGCCCACGCTCCATCGGGGATGGCGACGCATCGTCCGTGCAGGCGGCACGAGACGCGCCGGCGGAGGTGAGTGAGGGGGACGCTAGCGGCGTTTCTCGCCGGCGAAAGTTAGACGAGGTTTTGCCGAAATGCGTTCACCCCTCGTCACGAAGGGGTTTCGCGCTCGTTGGCGGACCCGGGCGTCGCCGCGTGGGGGTCGTTGGCGCAACCAGGTGCGCGCTGGCCGGTATCCGCTTTACCGTGACGTTAGATGACAGAATGCTCCTTAATCCTGTCGCACGCCATCCGAAAACCCCTGTGCCCGGAGGATAAGGTTAGAAGAAATGTCCATAACTTTCCGCAACTTGCCCAGGGCCTGTCACGGTGCGCCGCGGTTTGGCGGACTGTGACAGATGGCCCGTGTGCCAAGCTTGGCGCGTTGCCCACTTCAACGTTCCCAGGCCCCCTCCCATGCCCCAGGTCGACGATGCCCTTCTGACGCTGGTGGTTGGCGTGACGGGCCACCGTGACATCCCGTCCGACGAGTTCCCCGCCTTGGCCGCCCGGGTGACGGAACTGCTCAAGACCCTGCGCCGGGAATTCCCCGGGCTGCCGCTGCTGATGCTCAATCCGTTGGCCGATGGTGGCGACCGGATCGCCGCGCGGGCCGCCGTCGCCATGGGTGTGCCGCTGTTCGTGCCGATGCCGTTCGCGCGCGACGAATACGAGCGCGACTTCGAGACGCCCGAGTCGCTGGCCGAATTCCGCGAGTTGATCGCCGATGCACGCGTCCGCGAGCTGCCCCTGGCGCCCGGCGTCAGCGCCGACGAGATCGCCATCCGCGGCCCGGCCCGCAACCGCCAGTACGCCCAGCTCGGCATGTTCATCTCGTCCCATTGCCAGGTGCTGCTGGCGCTGTGGGATGGCCAGCCCAGCGATGCCCTCGGCGGCACGGCGCAGGTCGTGGACTACCACATCACCAACGCCATGCCCTGGATCGAAAAGCGCGACATCGCCCCGAACCTGTTGGCCGACGACGAAAGCGACCTAGTCTACCACGTCACCTGTTCGCGCCAGCTGGCCCCCGGCAGCACGCCCGGCGCCGTGGCTGCCGGCGAAGCGCGCTGGCTCACGGCCGACGGTGGCTTGCCTGTGAAGGCCGGGGTGCCGGCGGCGTATCGCGCCGTGTTCCGGCAGATGGAGGCATTTAATGTCGACACCCGGAAATACTGGCCGGGCATCCGCCATGACTACCCTCGCCTGCTGCCCGAGCCTCCGCCGGCGCCGGTGCCGCCGGGCGTGCTGCGGATCGAGCGCCTGTTCGGCGCCGCCGACTGGCTGGCGCTGCATTTCCGCCAGCGCGTGCGCCGCAACCTGCAGGCCAGCCACCTCGCGGCGGCGCTGATGGGCCTGGCCTTCATTCTTTACTCCGACATGGCATCCCGGCGGGAATTCGTGGGTGCGTTCCTGCTGCTGTTCGCGGCGGGAGCCCTGCTGGCGTGGGTGGCACGGCGGCGGCAGTGGCAGCGCAAGTACCTCGACTACCGCGGCCTGTCCGAAGGCCTGCGCGTGCAGCTTTACTGGCGGCTCGCGGGCGTACCGGTGCCGGCCGACGGCAGCCTGGGCTACGACAGCTTCCTGCAAAAGCAGGACGTGGAGCTGAGCTGGATCCGCCATGCCATGCGTGGCACCAGCCTGGTGCAGGACAGCGGGTTTGCGTCGGATCCGCGCTGGCTGGACTGGACCATCCGGCACTGGGTCGGCGACGACGCCGGCCAGGGCGGCCAGCTGGCCTACTTCAGGCAAGGCAGCCAGGATCGCGCCAAGGCCTACCTGCTGACCGAGCGGCTGGGCCGGCTTTCACTCTACGCCGGCCTGGCCGGGGCGGTGCTGCTTTGGCTGCTGGGCCACCGCATCGACGGGTCGCACCAGTCGCTGCTGCTGCTGTTCATGGGCCTGTTGCCGCTGATCGCCGGCATCCGCGAGGCGTATTCGTTCAAGAAGGCGGACAAGGAGCTGATCAAGCAGTTCCAGTTCATGGCGCGCCTGTTTGCCAGCTGCAGCGAACGGCTGGCGCGCGCCACGTCGGTCGGGCAAAAGCGCGAGCTGCTGCTGGCGCTGGGTCGCGCGTGCCTGGAAGAGCACGCCGAATGGATCCTGCTGCATCGCGACCGGCCACTGGACGCGCAGGCGCCGCAGTAAGCCCCTGATTCAGGCCGCGGCTTCCCGCCGGCGCCCCAACAGCAGCGCCAGCACGCCTTCGAAGCGGTCGAGCTCGCCGGCGTCGGCGGCGCTGCGCGTATACATGTCCGGGTCGTCGCAGACCCGGAGGATGCGGCACTGCCCCGCCCCGCTCTCGTCCACGCTGATCTCGGCCTCGTAGATGCACTCGCCGGTGGCGCCGCGCCAGGCGCGGAGCTGGCCCTCGTCCAGCCAGACCACCCAGCGGTCCTCGAGGCTGGTGGGCCACAGCCCCTCGGCCAGCTTCGCCATCTCCTCCGGCGTGAAGCTGCGCGCGCAGCGCACGGGCCAGGCCAGCCGCATCCGGCGCAGGCGGGTCAACCACTCGTCTCGTTCGTCCATGGGCTTCCGTGTCGGGTGGTCCGCGGGCAGTTTGCCCGGCGGTTGGCTCATACATTGAGACGGACATCCCGTCCCGGCGAGGCCAACCCGCCCCGCCCCGCCGGCGCCATGGCCTCAGCCGGCGCCGCCCGCGTTCGCGCGCGCGGCTTGCGACGGGCTCACTCGCTGCCGGCTTGTTCGACGACCAGGAATCGCGCCTCGCCCACGGGATGCGCGATGTGCGCCAGGCCCTCGCGGGCATGGAAGATATCGCCCGGACCGAGCAAGGCACGGCGCCGGACTCGGGGAGAGTGAGGTCCGGCGCAAGGGGGAAGCAGTCAGGCATGGCAGGTGCCGCAGCAGCCTGCGCCGGCCGGGCTATCGGTGTTCGTCGGCTCGGACGAGACGGCCGGCGCGGCCTCGTAGCCGTTGGCCGCGAGGGTGGCGACCACCGTGCCGACGTCAAAGAAGCCTTCGGCCTCGACCGTCCCGGCGGCGAGGTCGACGTCGACCCGGGCGGCGGAATCGATGGCCTGAAGGGCCCCGGTGATGCGGCGGACGCAGCGGCCGCAGGTGAGTGGGCTGACGTTGTACTTCAAGGGAGCAACCTCCGGGGGTGCGCCGGCGGGCTTGCCGGCCTGCCGCCAGACTCCGTCCTCCCCCCGTGGCAAGGTCAACATCGACGGTCCGCGGCACCGGCACTGGACAGGGGCGTTGACCTTGACATCATGGGAAGCCGCAGCCTGCGTCCACCCTCCCGCAGGATCCCGCCATGAACCCTCCCCTTTCCGATTCCACCCGCGACACCGAAATCCGCTTCGGCGTGACCGGCATGACCTGCGCGTCCTGCGTGGGCCGCGTCGAGAAGGCGCTGTCCCAGGTCCCCGGCGTGCGCTCGGCCAGCGTCAACCTGGCCACCGAGACGGCGGCGGTCACGACCGACGGCAGCGCCTCGGCCGCGACTCTCGCCGCCGCCGTCGAAAAGGCCGGCTACGGTGTGGCCGTCCAGGAGATCTCGATGGCCATCCTCGGCATGACCTGCGCGTCCTGCGCCGGTCGCGTCGAAAAGGCCCTGGCGAACGTGCCCGGCGTGCAGTCCGCCAGCGTGAACCTGGCGACCGAGACCGCGCGCGTGCAGGTGCTGGCCGGCACCTCGCAGGAGGCGCTGGTCGCGGCCATCTCGGGCGCCGGCTATGAAGTCGCGCCGGTCGCCGCCGAGGCCCCGGCGGCGCAGCATGGCCACGCCGCGGACAAAGTATCCGGCGGCCGCGGCGCGGCCGAGGCGGCGCCTGTTTCGCCGCAAGCGCTCGCGGCCGCCCGCGAGCGCCGCCACCTCATCCTCGCCGCCCTGCTCTCGCTGCCGCTGGCCGTGCCTATGGTGGGCATGTTGTTCGATGCACACTGGGCGCTACCGGGCTGGTGGCAGTTCGCCCTGGCCACGCCGGTGCAGTTCTGGCTCGGCGCCCGCTTCTACAAGGCGGCCTGGAAAGCCGTGCGAGCCCGCACCGGCAACATGGACCTGCTGGTCGCGCTGGGCACGACGGCCGGCTATGGCCTGAGCGTCTACCACCTGCTGTTCACCAAGCCGCACCACGGTGCGCCGCCGCTGTACTTCGAGGCGTCGGCGGTGATCATCACGCTGATCCTGATGGGCAAGTGGCTCGAGGCGCGCGCCAAGCGCCAGACCACCGAAGCCATCCGCGCGCTGCAAGCGCTGCGCCCGGCCACGGCACGCGTGCGCCATGGCAACGGCCACGAAGCCGAAATCCCCGTGGCCAGCGTGCGCGTCGGTGACCATGTGGTGGTGCTGCCGGGCGAACGCTATCCGGTCGACGGTGAGGTCCTCGAAGGACGGAGCCATGCCGACGAGTCCCTGATCAGCGGCGAGTCGCTGCCGGTGGCGAAGGAGCCGGGCGAACGCGTCACCGGCGGTGCGGTCAACGGCGAGGGCCGCCTGGTCGTCCGCACTGTTGCGGTCGGCGCGGAATCGGCGCTTGCGCGCATCATCCGCCTGGTTGAGGACGCGCAGGCGAAGAAGGCGCCCATCCAGCGCATCGTCGATCGCGTCAGCGCGGTGTTCGTGCCGGTGGTGATCGTGATCGCGCTGGCCACCCTGCTCGGCTGGGGCTTCGCCACCGGCGACTGGACGGTCGCCACGCTCAACGCCGTGGCCGTGCTGGTGATCGCCTGCCCCTGCGCGCTTGGCCTGGCCACGCCCACCGCGATCATGGCCGGCACCGGCGTTGCCGCGCGGGCCGGCATCCTGATCAAGGACGCGGAGGCGCTGGAGACCACGCGCCACCTGCGCACCGTGGCCTTCGACAAGACCGGCACACTGACCGCGGGCCGTCCCGAACTTGCCGCGCTGCGCGCCGTGCAAGGTGACGAGGATGCGCTGCTGTCACTCGCGGCTGCCCTGCAGCAGGGCAGCGAACACCCGTTGGCCCGCGCCGTCATCGCCGCGGCGTCCGCGCGCGGTGACTTGGCGCCGCCAGCCGAGGGCATCACCGCCCTGCAGGGACGCGGCATCGAGGGCCGCGTGCAGGGCCATCGCGTCCTGCTGGGCAGCGAGCGGCTGATGCGCGAGCTGGGCGTCGACCTCGCCGCGCTGGCCAGCCAGGGCCAGGCCGAGGCCGCCAAGGGACACTCGGTGTCGTGGCTGGTGACCGGGGACGACGAAGGCCTTGTCCTGCGCGGCCTGCTCTCGTTCGGCGATCCGCCGCGGCCCGAGGCCACCGAGGCGATCCGCCTTCTGCAGGCGCAGGGCTTGCGCACGGTGATGGTGTCGGGCGATAACCGCGGCGCCGCGCAGGCGGTGGCCGCCGCCGTGGGCATCCCGGCGCAGGACGTGCGCGCCGAGGTGCTGCCCGGCGACAAGGCCGACGTGGTGCGCGCGCTGGCCGTCGACGGCCGCGTCGGCATGGTTGGCGACGGCATCAACGACGCGCCCGCCCTGGCCGCGGCCGACGTCGGCTTCGCGATGGGCGGCGGCACCGACGTCGCCATGCACGCCGCTGGCGTCACCCTGATGCGCGGTGATCCGCGTCTGGTGGCCGATGCCATCGACATTTCCCGCCGTACCACCCGAAAGATCCACCAGAACCTGTTCTGGGCCTTCGTCTACAACGTCGTGGGCATCCCGTTGGCCGCCGCCGGCCTGCTCGATCCCGTCGTCGCCGGCGCGGCCATGGCGCTCTCCAGCGTCAGCGTCGTGTCCAACACCCTGCTGCTGCGGCGCTGGTCGCCGCGCGCCCGCCACTGACCGAGGAGGCACCCATGGCACGCCACCTGATCCGCCCCGAGCTGTCCGAAGCCAAGGGCCAGGGCTTCCACAACATCGGAGAAGCCTCTGCCCTGACCGGGGTCTCGGCCAAGATGATCCGGCACTACGAGTCCATCGGCCTGGTACCGCCGGCCAGCCGCACGTTCGCCAACTACCGGCTCTACAACAACGCCGACGTGCACCGGCTTCGCTTCATCAAGCGCGCTCGCAACCTGGGCTTTTCGATGAAGCAGATCGAGCAGCTGCTCGGCCTGTGGTCGGACCCGGGCCGCAGCAGCGCCGAGGTCAAGCGGCTGGCGCAGGCGCACGCCGACGAGCTCGCCGCCCGCATCGCCGAGATGCACGCCATGCAGCGCACGTTGCAGGACCTGGCCTCGCACTGCCATGGCGATGCCCGCCCGGAATGCCCCATCCTGGACGACCTCGCGGGAAAGGACCCGCAGCCATGAGCGAACTCACCTTTTTCTACTCCCCCGGCGCCTGCTCGCTTGCCGTCCACGCCGCGCTCGAACATGCCGGTGCGGATTTCGAGGCGGTCAAGGTCGACCTGCGCCAGAAGCACCCGCTGGCGCCCGACTACCTGCGCCTGAATCCACAGGGACGCGTGCCGACGCTCGTGGTCGACGGCACGGCGCTGACGGAAGCGGTCGCGATCGCCGACTACCTCGATCGCCGGTTCCCGCTCGCCGGCCTGCTGCCGGCCGAGCCCCTGGCCCGCGAAGGCGTCAGCCTCGACAGCCTCAAGCGGGCGACGGACTGACGGAACCATCACGCACCGACCGGGGTAAACTACCGCCATGCCACTGCTTCGCACCCTCGCCCACCTGATGCTGGTCCTGGCCTTGCTGGCCGGCGGCCTCGCGCCGGGCGCTGCCTTTGCGCAGGCAGGCGCGGGTGTCGAAGCCACGATGGTGGATGCCGGGATGGCCGGGAATTGCCACGATCTCGCCGGCGACCCGGTCGGCCCGCGCGACGCCGCGCCCGCCGACTGCTGCGAGGGCGGCTGCGCCTGCGACTGCGTGAATCCCGTCCAGGCCGGCCTGCTGGCCGCCCCGCGACCGGAGCCACCGCCCGCGCGCCATACCGACCTCCGCGTGCCCGCGGGCGTCGAGCCTTCCAATGCCGCGGCGCCCGACGTCCGACCTCCCATCGCTTGATCGCCGACGGCGGACGCGAGTCCGCCACCCCGCGACGCGCCCGCCTTTCGACGGGCCACCCGGCTCCGCCGGGACCGACAGCACGGAGAGATCGACATGACCGTTTCCCTGGCCCGCGCCAGCCTGGCGCTGGCGATGGCCGCCGCCCTTGGCGCCTGCACCACCCTCTCGCCCCAACCGCGCCCGGACGAACTCGGCTCGGCGCTCGAAGCCCGCGGCGGACCCGCCGTCGACTGGGCCGCCGTGGGCGCCCCGCGCGAAGAGCGCGCCGCCATCGGCCGCTGGCTCGACCAGCCCATGACCCTGGACGCCGCGCTGCGCGTCGCCATGCTGCGCAGCCCGCGCCTGCAGGAGGAGTACGCGCACCAGGGACTGGCCCGCGCCGAAGTGCTCGAGGCGGTCGAGATTTCGAATCCCACGCTGTCGCTTTCGCGCATGTCCATCGACGACGGCGGCAGCAATCGCACCGTCGGCCTGTCGTTGCCGCTGGTGGACCTGATCATGCTGCCAGCGCGTACGCGCCTGGCCAAGCTGGAGTACGAGCGCGCCACCTACGAGATCACCGGTGCCGTCCTTGGCGTGGTGGCCGAGGTCGAGTCGGGCTGGTACGAGTACGTGGCCGCGCGCCAGGTCGCCGCGATGCGCGAGGCGGTGGCCGAAGGCGCCGCGGCATCGGCCGAGCTGGCGCAGCGCTTCCACGACGCCGGCAACATCAGCGACCTGCAGCTGGCGCAGGAACAGGCCGTGGCCAGCGAGGCCCGCATCGAGTCGCTTCGCGCCCGCGCCGAGGCTGGCCGCAAGCGCCTGGCCCTGAACCAGCTGCTCGGCCTGCACGGCGACGAAGCGGACTGGGAGGCCAGCGACAACCTGCCGCTGCCGGTGGCGCGGGAAGACGATCCGGCGCTGCTGGCACGGCTGGCGGCCGAGGGCAACACGGAGCTCCTGGCGGCGCGCAAGGAAGCCGAAGTGCTGGCCGACGCGCTGGGCCTGACCCGCTCGCTGCGCTGGCTCGGCGGCAGCGAGATTGGCTATGAGCGCGAGAAGGAAGCGGATGGCGCTCGCCTGCGCGGCCCCGAGCTGGCGTTGGAGCTACCCATCTTCAACCAGGGCCAGGCACGGTTGGCGCGCGCCGAGGCCCAGCTGGCCGCGGCGCTGGCGCGCGTGGATAAGGCCGAGCTGTCGGCTTCGCAAGGCGTGCGGCTGGGCAACGAGTCGGTGACGGCCCTGCGCGAAGTGGTGCGCCTGCACCGCGAGGCGCTGGTGCCGCAGCGCGAGACCATCGTCGCGCGCCAGCAGGAGCGCCAGAACTTCATGCTGATCGGCGTGTTCGAGCTGGTGCAGGCGAAGCTGGCCGAGTACGACGCCTACCAGGCCTACCTCGAGGCGGTGCGCGACTACTGGCTGGCGCGCGTCGAGCTGGCGCGCGTGGTCGGGCAGCGCCTGCCCAGCGACGCCACGATCGGCGAACGCACGCCGGGCGTGCAGGACATCCTGGCGCCGAAGGGCGGCATGGACCATTCGATGCACGGAGCGATGGACCACTCAAAGCATGAAGGGATGGATCGCTCCCAGGACGAAGGGATGGATCACTCGAAGCAGGAAGGGATGGATCACTCCAAGCCCGAAGAGATGGATCACTCCGGGCACGAGGAAATGGACCACTCCAAGCACGAAGGAATGGACCACTCGAAGCACGAAGGAATGGACCACTCCAAGCACGAGGGGATGGACCACTCCAAGCACGAGGGAATGGACCACTCGCAGCACGAGGCCGACGCCGCCGAGCCCGAGGACGACGCGCCCCGCCACGACGAACACGACCACGGAGACACGCCATGAAGCTCACCCGCCGCAACCTGCTGATCGGCACCGGCGCGGGCC
>NZ_JALHQI010000001.1:78100-167996 GCF_022842045.1 Arenimonas sp.
AGCACGAGGCCGACGCCGCCGAGCCCGAGGACGACGCGCCCCGCCACGACGAACACGACCACGGAGACACGCCATGAAGCTCACCCGCCGCAACCTGCTGATCGGCACCGGCGCGGGCCTGGTCGCCTCCGGCGCCACCGCCGCCTTCGCCCAGGACGCGCACGTCGACCACGCCACGCCCGAGGCCGCGCCGCCGGCGGCCACCCGCCGCGGCGCCGGCCGCGTGCGCACGCTGAACGGCTGGTCCCTGCCCCACCGCATGAACGGGGGCGTCAAGGAATTCCACCTGGTCGCCGAGGAGTTCGAGCACGAGTTCGCGTCCGGCTCGAAGGCCATCTGCTGGGGCTACAACGGCGGCACGCCCGGTCCGACCATCGAGGCGGTCGAGGGTGACCGCGTGCGCATCTTCGTCACCAACCGCCTGCGCGAAGCCACGACCATCCACTGGCACGGCCTGCTGCTGCCCTCGGGCATGGACGGCGTCGGCGGCCTGAACCAGCCGCAGATCCAGCCCGGCGAGACCTTCGCCTACGAGTTCACGCTGCGCCAGCACGGCACCCACATGTACCACCCGCACGCCGACGAGATGGTGCAGATGGCGCAGGGCATGATGGGCCTGTTCATCATCCACCCGCGCGAGGCCGAGGCGGTGCCGGTGGACCGTGACTACGCCTTCCTGCTGCACAACTTCGCCCTGCACCCGGGCACGCGCCGCCCCGACCCGGCGGTGATGCAGGACTTCGACCTGTGGACCTTCAACTCGAAGGTGTTCCCGGCGATCGAGCCGATCGTGGCGCGCACCGGCGAGCGCGTGCGCATCCGCGTCGGCAACCTGAGCATGTGGAACCACCCGATCCACCTGCACGGCGTGCAGTTCGAGGTCACCGGCTCCGACGGCGGCCGCTGGCCGCGCGGGCAGTGGCGGCGCGAGGTGACCGAGATCGTCGGCGTCGGACAGATGCGCGACATCGAGTTCACGGCGGTCGCCGGAGACTGGGCCTTCCACTGCCACATGTCGCACCACACGATGGGTCCCATGGGCCACGACATCCCCAATACGCTGGGCGTCGACCAGTCCGGCGTCGAGGAAAAGATCCGTCGCATGCTGCCCGGCTACATGGCCATGGGTGAGAACGGCATGGCCGAGCACCAGGACCACACCGACAGCGGCCACATGAAGGGCCCGGAGAACACGCTGGCGATGATGGCCGGCAAGGGTCCGTTCGGGAACATCGAGATGGGCGGCATGTTCACCGTGGTCAAGGTGCGCGACGATATCGCACCGGGCGATTTCAGCGACCCGGGCTGGTACCGCAACCCGCCCGGCACCGTCGCCAGCCGCGTCAGCACCAACCCCGATTTCGGCGCACCCGTGCGCCGCAACGCAACCTGAGGAGAACGAGATGAAGTTCCTGAAGATGATGCTTGCCGCGCTGCTGCTTTCCGCGGCCGGCGCCGGCTTCGCCGCCACGCCCAACACCAGCCCGGTCGAGCGCGCGCTGCCGCTGGTCACCGTGCACAAGAGCCCCTACTGCGGCTGCTGCGTGAAGTGGATCGAGCACATGCAGGCCGCGGGCTTCCAGGTCGAGGTGGTCGACACCGACGACATGACGCCGGTGAAGCAGCGCGTCGGCATCCCGCCCGGCAAGGGCTCCTGCCACACGGCGGAGGTGGGCGGCTACTTCGTCGAGGGCCACGTGCCGGCCGATGACGTGAAGCGGATGCTGGCCGAGAAGCCCGCCGCCCGCGGCATCGCCGTGCCGGGCATGCCGATCGGTTCGCCCGGCATGGAGTCGCCGGATGGCCGCGTGCAGGCCTACGAGGTGCAGCTGATCGACCAGAACGGCCTGAGCAGCACCTACTCCACCCACGCCGGGGCGGAGTGAGCTGGAACGTCAGTCGGCGCCGGCGTATCGCCAGGCGCCGTCGGTCGTCGCCGCCGGCAGGGAGGCGATGACGGCGCCGGGCCAGGCCGCGATCGCCACGCAGCCGCCACCGTCGAGGTTCCAGTGCCAGGCCTCGGCATCGGAGGTATCCGCGGCGCGCGCAGTGACGCGCCGGGCCTGCGACGGCTGGAGGCCCTCACCGCCGCGCTTGCCACGCGCTTCCTTCAGGGCCCAGAACAGATGGAAGACGCGCTCGCGCGCGGCGCCTTCGTCGGTCGCCGCGACCTGGTCGGCTTCCTCCTGCGAGAACAGGAAGCGCGCGATCGCCACGTAGTCGCGCGGCTTGCGCGGGCGCTCGAGGTCCAGCCCGACGGGGGCGGAAGCGATGGCCGCGGCCAGGTGTTCGCCGCTGTGGCTGAGGGACGCCCAAAGCCCGCGGCCGTCCGCATGGCGCAATCGCGGACGCGGGTCGGCATCGGTCTCGAAGCGCCAGTCGGCGGGCTCGCCGCCGTGCGCGTCGCTGGCCATCTCCCGCAGCAGCCAGTGGCCCGCAAGGTACTGGCGCCGGCGCAGCGCGGCGACGATGGCCTGCAGGCGCAGGTCCTCGCCCGCCGTCAGCCAGGCCGTGCCGGGGCCCGGCAGCCGGGCTTCGACCTCCGCGAGGGCCGCCAGCGCGATCCGGCAGTCGGCGGTGCCCGCCACGTCAGCGGTCGGCCACCTTGGCGTAGCTGCCCAGCAGCGCCACGCCCACCATCAGCCGGCCGGCCCCGCATTCGTACTGGGTGGCGCTGCTGAAGACCTGGCGCTTGAAGTTGCTGCGCACGCCGACGACGGCATTGGCGCCGCGGGCCTTGGCGGCCTCCTGCAGGGCCACCAGCGCGCCGAGCAGGGCCCAGTCGCAGGATTCCTGCTCCGACTTGCCCACGGCATTGGTCTTGCGGTTGGTGTTGGCGATGCCCAAGTCCTGGACCACGGCCGGCGTGGCCTGGCCTTCGAAGTAGAAGGTTACGCTGCCGTCCAGCACGCCCTGCGCCTTGCCCTGCGCGATGGCGCTGGCGATGTTGAACTGCACGCGCTTGTCGCGCGCTTCGGCCGGGGGTGCCAGCAGGGCGAGCAGGACGGCGAAGGCGGCGGCCAGGGCGGTGATGGGCTTCATGTGTCTTGTTTCCCTTGGAAGGTCAGGCGGACCAGCGGCGCAGCACCAGCGAGGTGTTGATGCCGCCGAAGGCGAAGTTGTTGCTCATGGCGTACTCGGCATCGATGGCGCGGCCATCGCCGGTGACGTAGTCGAGCGCGCCGCAGCGCGGGTCGACGTTCTTGAGGTTCAGCGTGGGATGGAACCAGCCCTCGCGCATCATCTCCAGGGTCACCCAGGCCTCGAGCGCGCCGCAGGCGCCCAGCGTGTGGCCGGTGTAGCTCTTGAGCGAGCTGATCGGCATGCGCTCGCCGAACACGGCGTGGGTGGCGGTGGTCTCGGCGATGTCGCCGTGGTCGGTGGCGGTGCCGTGGGCGTTGACGTAGGCGATGGCTTCCGGCGGCAGCCCGGCGTCTTCCAGCGCCAGCCGCATCGCCACCGCCATCGTGGTGGCATTGGGCTGGGTGACGTGCTGGCCGTCGCTGTTGGTGCCGAAGCCGACGATTTCGGCGTGGATGGTGGCGCCGCGCGCTTGCGCGTGCTCCAGGTCCTCCAGCACCAGGGTGCAGGCGCCCTCCCCCACCACCAGGCCGTCGCGGTCGCGATCGAAAGGCCGCGGGGTGAGCTCCGGCGTGTCGTTGAGCGTGCTGGTGGCGAACAGAGTGTCGAACACCGTGGCGTCGGTGACGTCGAGCTCCTCGCAGCCGCCGGCCAGCATCGCCACCTGCTTGCCGCTCTTGATGGCCTCGTAAGCGAAGCCAAGGCCCTGGCTGCCCGAGGTGCAGGCGCTGGAAGTGGTGATGATGCGGCCAGTGATGCCGAAGAACACACCGATGTTCACCGGCGCGGTGTGGCTCATCATCTTGATGTAGGTGGTGGCGTTGATGTACTGCGTGGTCAGCTCGGACAGCATGCGGCCGAAGTCGCCGATCGAGGACGGCGTGCCGGCCGACGAGCCGTAGGAGATGCCGACCCGGCCGGACTTGAGCACCGGGTCGCCGAGCAGGCCGGCGTCGGTCAGCGCGAGTTCGCTGGCGCGGGTGGCCAGCATCGCCACCCGGCCCATGCTGCGCAGAGTCTTGCGGTTGTAGTGGTCGGGCAGCTCGAACGGCGCACAGGGCACGCCCAGGCGCGTGTTCAGGCCCTTGTACTGGCCCCACTCGTCGAAGCGGCGCACGGCGTTGCGGCCGGAGCGAAGGTGCGCCAGCACGCTGGTCCAGTCGTGGCCGAGCGGGCTGATCGCGCCGCGGCCGGTGACGACGACACGGCGCATCAGACCATGCCTCCGTTGACCGAGATCACCTGGCGGGTGACATACGAGGCCTCGTCCGACATCAGGAAAGACACCACGGCGGCCACTTCCTCCGGCCGGCCGACGCGGCGCAGCGGGATCATCTTCATCGCCTCGTCCACCACTTCGGCGGGCAGCATCTCGGTGTCCACCAGGCCGGGCGCGACGCAGTTGACCGTGATCTCGCGCTTGGCCAGCTCCAGCGCCAGCGCCTTGGTGGCGCCGATGATGCCGGCCTTGGCGGCGCTGTAGTTTGTCTGCCCGCGGTTGCCGGCGAGGCCCGACACCGAAGACAAGGTAACGATGCGGCCGGGCTTCCGGCGCCGCACCATCGGCATCACGACCGGCTGCAGCACGTTGTAAAAGCCGTCGAGGTTGGTGTGGATGACGCTGTCCCACTCTTCGCCCGTCATCGCCGGGAAGGCGTTGTCGCGGGCGATGCCGGCGTTGCAGACCACGCCGTGGTAGGCACCGTGCGCCTCGATGTCGGCGTTGAGGGCGGCGGCGCAGGCGGCGCGGTCGGCGACGTCGAAGCAGAGCACGCGCGCGGCGCGGCCCATCGCGACGATCTCGGCGGCGACGGCTTCGGCTTCTTCGCGGCGGCTGCGGCAGTGCACGACGATGTCGAAGCCGTCGCGGGCCAGGCGCAGGGCGATGGCCTTGCCGATGCCGCGGCTGGCGCCGGTGACCAGGAGGGTGCGTGAATTCATGCGGAAACGGTTCCAAGGTAGGCGTCGGGATCCGGCGGCTCGAACACCGAGACGCTGGCGGTGGCCACCACGGCGTCCCCGACCAGGATGCGGCAGGCGAACAGGCCCAGGCCATTGTCGCCCATCAGTTCACAGTGCGCCTCGATGCGCAGCCGGGTACCGACCGGCAGCCGGTCCCAGTGCGCGTCGTAGCGGCGGGTGCCGAGCAGGAAGCCGGGCTTGACCGGTTCGTCGCGGGCCAGCGCGCGGCCGCCGGCCCAGGCGGCGATGGCCTGCGCCATGTACTCGATGCCGACCCAGGCCGGCACCGCCTCGCCGCCGTCCTCCAGCAGCAGGTGGTCGTCGCGCACCGTCGCCTCGGCGACCACGTCCTCGGCGTCCACCTGCAGCACGCAGTCAAGCCACAGCATGCCGCCGCGGTGCGGGACCAGGCGTTCGATGGCCTCTTCGCGCGGATCCATCAGCCGGCCCCCAGCACGAGCGCGGCGTTGCTGCCGCCGAAGGCGAAGGACTGGCTCAGCACGTGCGTCAGCGGTGCCGCGGCGCGCCGACCCGGTGCCACCAGGTCCAGCGCAGGCAGCGCCGGATCCTGCGCGCCGTCCCACCAGTGCGGCGGCAGGGCGTGGCGGGGATTGCGCGCCAGCGCCAGCCAGCAGAGGCCGGCTTCGACGGCGCCGGCGGCGCCCAGGGTGTGGCCCGTGAGCGGTTTGGTCGAACTGGCCGGCGTGTCGCCGCCGAACACGCGGTGCAGCACGGCGGCCTCCATCGCATCGTTCTGCGGCGTGGCGGTGCCGTGCAGGTTGACGTAGCCGATGTCCGACGGCGCCAGGCCGGCGCGCCGGAGCGCTTCGCGCAGCGCACGCTCGGGGCCGTGGCCCTCGGGCTCGGGGGCGGACATGTGGTGCGCATCGGAGCTCTCGCCCCACCCCGCCAGCCGCACCGCACCGGGCTCGCGCGTCATCAGGAACAGCGCCGCGCCCTCGCCGATGTTGATGCCGTTGCGGTGGCGCGAGAACGGATTGCAGCGCCCCTCCGACACCGAGCCCAGCGCGCTGAAGCCAGCGATGGTGAATTCGCAGATCGAATCCACGCCGCCGGCGATGACGGCATCCGCCAGCCCGGCGCGCAGCAGCCGCGCGCCGGAGGCCAGCGCCTTCGCGCTCGACGAGCAGGCAGTGGAAATGACGTGCGCGGGTCCGCGGGTGCCGAGCTGCTCGGCGAGGAAACGCGCCGGCATGCCCATCTCCTGCTGTGAATAATGGAACGAATCCGGCCACTGGCCGGTGCCGAGATGCTGGCGGTGCGCGCGTTCGCTCTCGCCCACGCCCGAGGTGCTGGTGCCGAGCACGATCGCGACGCGGTCCGGACCAAAACGCGCGATCACCGCGTCCACCGCGCCTCGGATCGGCGCCAGCGCCAGCGCGGCGAGCGCGTTGTTGCGTCCGTGCAGGGCGACCGGCAGCGCCGCCAGGTCGGGCAGTTCGCCCGGCACCAGGCCCAGCGCCAGCGGGCGGCCGGGCGTCACGGCCTCGGTGCTGGCCACGCCGCGGGGCGCATCGGCGGCGAACAGGTTGGCGGCGGCGCTGTCCGCATCGCGGCCGAGCGCGCAGCACAGGCCCAGTTCATTGAGGAAGACCGCACTCATGGCGTCACCGGCACGGAATCGATGCGCAGGCGGTAACGCAGCCGCACCTGGTCCAGCAAACGGGTGTCGGCGTCCTCGCGTTCAACCCGGGCAACGATGCCCTTCGCGTCCTTGAGCGTACGGCGCTCCCCCTGCTCGTCCAGCGTCCAGCCGGCGGGCAGCTGGGCGCGCAGCGCATCCACCGGCCAGAACACCAGCTGCAGGTCGGACAGTACGCGCGCGCCGTCCAGCGACGCCGGCAGGCCGGGCATGCGCTTCTGCGCAAGCCGCTCGCCGTCCCAGTCCAGGCGCAGTGCCACCTGGCCCTGGGTGTGGATCACCAGCCGCACGGTGTCAGCGTCGGCCTGCACCATCGCGTCGACCGTATCGCGGCGGTCGCCATGTTCGAACGACAGGCGCTGCTGCTCGACCAGCCCGCCCAGCAGCGTCGACGGCGCCAGCGCGAACAGCGGCGCGCCGTCGGCCGGCGGGCGCGTGGCATTCGGCGTGCAGGCGGCCAGCGCCAGCGACGCGGCGGCGATGGCGGCGATCAGGCGGAGCACAACTGCTCCAGCACCGCGAGGCGGCGCTTGTTCTCGGCCACGTAGGGATTGGTCTTGTCCCAGGCGTAGCCGGCCAGGATCGAGCAGATCATCTCGCGGATGTCCGGGCTGGGGTTGGGGTGGAAGATGATCTTCTGGAAGCCGCCCGCGTACCAAGCCTCGACGAAGCAGCGGAAGGTGTCGACGCCGGCGCGCAGCGGCTTGCCGTAGTCGGCCTCCCAGTCCACGACCTCGCCCGCGAACTCGCGCGCCAGGCAGGCCGAGGCCAGGCTGGCCGACTTGAAGGCTATGGTGACGCCCGAAGAGAACACCGGGTCCAGGAACTCGCCGGCGTTGCCCAGCAACGCGTAGTTCTTGCCCCACAGCGACTTCACGTTGGCCGAGTAGCCGACGATCTGGCGCGCGGGCGTGTCCCACTCGGCATGGGCCAGCAGCGCGCTCAGGCCCGGATCCTCGCCAACGATCGCCTTCAGGCGCTCGGTCTCGGTGCCTTCGTACTGCGCCAGGAAGCCGGTTTCCGCGACCACGCCCAGCGAGCAGCGGCCGTTCGAGAACGGGATGGTCCAGTACCACACGTCCTGGTGCCCGGGATGCACGGTGATCAGGATCTTGTTGCGGTCGAAGGCCGCCGAGCCCGGGGCAACGCGATCAGCGACGTGGGTGAAGATCGCGCCGCGGGCCGGGAAGCCCGACGGACTCTCGAGCTGCAGCAGCCGCGGCAGGATCCGCGCGAAGCCGCTGGCGTCTAGCAGGAAGCGCGCCTGCACCCGGTAGGTCTCGCCCTCCGGGCTGCGCACGGTCACCACCGGCTGGTCGCCGTCCACGTCCACCGACAGGACTTCATGGCGGAAGCGCACGGTCGCGCCCATGCGCGCGGCCTCGTCGGCCAGCACCTTGTCGAAGTCGGCGCGCTGCACCTGGTAGGTGGTGCCCCAGCCCTTGCTGAACTTCTGGCGGAAGTCGAACTGCGTGCGCTTGTCGCCGCAGGCGAAGGCGGCGCCGTTCTTGTACTGGAAGCCGGCCTCGACCACGGCCTTGAGCATGCCCGCGGCCTCGATGTATTCCATGCTCTGGGGCAGCAGGCTCTCGCCGATCGAGAAGCGCGGGAACTGCTCCTTCTCCAGGATCAGCACCTCGCGCCCCTGCTGGCGCAGCATGCCGGCCGCCACCGACCCCGCGGGGCCGGCGCCGATGATCAGGATTTCGGTGGTTTCGGTGCGCATGTCCATGTCGATGCAATCCGTGCGGAATTCGGGCTCAGGTCGCCGCCGGCGCGGCGGGTCGGAAACAGGGGGTGATCAGCCAGACCAGGCCGATGCCCAGCAGCAGCGTCAGGCCGAAGCTGTGCAGGGCCGGCGTGGCCGACAGCGCCAGCAGGCCGAAGGCGAGCAGCGTGCTGGCCGCGCCCAGCGACACCGCCAGCCAGCTGGCGGGGTCGTCGCGATGTTCCAGCAGGAAGATGCCGTAGTCCACGCCCACGCCCAGCAGCAGCAGCTGCGCCAGCACGCCGAACAGCTGCAGCGGCACGCCCAGCCAGCCCAGCAGCGCCAGGCTCAGCGCCGCGGCCAGTGCGGTGGGCATCCAGGCGCGCCACGCGCGGCGCCCGAAGCGCAGCCACAGCGCCAGCGCGACCGCGGCATAGCCGGCCAGCAGCCAGGCCGACATCTGGTGGCGGTAGTGCGCCAGCACGCGGGAAATGGTCGCGCTGCGATCCACCCAGCGCACGCCGGGCAGGCCGTCGGCGGCCGCTGCCAGCGCTGGCAGCCGACTGGGGTCCAGGCCTTCGAGCAGCACCATGGTGCCCCATCGACCCTCCACCGCGCCGAGCCAGAGCGGCCGCAGCGGTTCCGACACCGGGTGCGCCAGCCATGCGGCGAGGGGCAGCGGGGTCGCGGCGGGCTCCGGCGGCGGGGGCGCTTCGCCGAGCAGTTCGGCGGCGCGCGCCAGCACCCGGCCCTCGATGGCCTGCACCCGCGCGGCGTCCTCGCGTTGGCGCGCCGACGACGGCAGCCAGTCGGTCACCGCGCGCCAACCGCCCAGGCGGTCGCGCGCCACCAGGTGCGCCAGGCGATCGGTGAGCGCCTCTTCGCGCTCGCGCACCTGCTCGGCGTCGTCGCCCTCGACCAGGAAATACTGCGCGGGGCTGGGCAGCCCCAGCACCCGCCCCAGCCGCGCTTCCTGCGCCAACAGTGCCGGTGGCGAAGCCTGCAGGCTGCGCAGGTCGTCGTTGACGGCCAGTTTCGGCAGGCCGGTGGCCAGCACCGCCGCCAGGGCGGCGACGCCCAGCCAGGTCGGCCAGCGGTTCGACAGCCGCGGCCACCGCGCCAGGCTGCGACCAACCGCGCCGGCAATCGTGCTGGTGCGGGGCGCGGCGCGGTCCAGCCACGGGAACCAGAGCACGACCGTGAGGAAGGCGGCGGCCAGGCCGGCGGCCGAGAACACCGCCATCTGCCGCAGGCCGGGGAACGGCGCGATGCCGAGCGCGAGATAGGCCAGCGCGCTGGTGACCAGCGCCAGCGCCAGCGCGGGCAGCAGGCGCTGCATCATCGTGCGGGGCGGCAGCGCGGGCTGGGCCTGGCGGCTGGCGAACCAATGGATGCCGTAGTCCTCGGCCACGCCGACCAGGCTGGCGCCGAACACGAGCGTGAGCAGGTGCACCTGGCCGAACACCAGCGCGGTGACCGACACGCCGGCCGCGCAGCCGACCAGCAGCGAGGCCGACACCATCAGGATCGGCCGCGGGCTGCGGAAGGCCAGCCAGACCAAAGCCACCACCGCCAGCAGCGAGCCCAGGCCGATGGTGCCGACCTCGGTGCGTGCGCGCACCGCGGCGGCCTCGGCGTGCAGCGGCACGCCGCCGGCGATGACTTCGACTTCGCCCGCCGCGGCCTCGGCGGCAGCGGCGCGGGCGGCGTCGAGCGCCTCGCGCAGGTGCTGCTCGCCGTCGAGCTGGAAGGCCGGCACGCGGCTTTCCAGCCGCAGCAGCACCCAATCGCGGGACGCCTCGCGCACGGCCAGATGTCCATCGCGGCTGGAGAGCCCGTTGCCCGCGCGCGCCTGCCACCACGCCGGCCACAGGCCCAGCGGATCCTCGCGCCAGGCGCCGAAGCCGCCGGCGCCGGGCGAGTAAAGCCGCGCGAGCGCCAGCTCGACGGTGCCGGGATCCTCCAGTTGCGCCCGCTGCGCCGGGGTCAGCAATCCCCGGCGGTGCCCGGCGTAGAAGCCGAGCGCACTGGCGAGCGCGTCGTCATCGCCGGCCATCACGGTGAAGGGAGAATCCGCTTCTGCCAGGCGGGCTTCGAAGGCGTCCGCCGCGCGGCGCGTGCGCGCCCAGTCCGGCGCGCCGACCAGCACCACCACCTGCCGGGTCGCGCCGCCGGCCAGGCGTGCGTTCGCCGCCTGCTGCAGCGCGTCCTCGGTTTCGCCCGGCAGCAACGCCATCACGTCGCTGTCCAGCCGTGCCTCGCGCCAGAAGCCGGCCTGGTGCACGGCCAGCGCGGCCACCGCCAGCAGCCAGGCCCAGGCCAGCGCCTTCCAGTGCGCGGTGTGCGCGGCTTCAGTCAAAGCGGGCCGCCTCGTCGGGCGTCGGTGCGCTGGGTTCGTCGGCCAGCGCCACGAAGCGAAGCGTGGTCACGTCGCCGCCCGCTTCCTCGATCACGACCTGGCGCACGAAGCGATCGCCGGCCAGCGTGATCCGGGTGAAGGCCTGCCGCAGCCCCGCCTCCTCCGGCGTCAGCAGCAACTGCCAGCGGCCATCCGCCGCCAGCGTTTCCTCCAGCGCGAAGCGTTCGGCCAGCGCCGGCAGGTCGCCGGCCACCAGCGCCAGCAGCAGCGCGTTCACCGCGGCCATGCCTGGCGATTCCGCGGCGTCCAGCAGCACCCGCTGGCTGCCGTCGGGCAGCCGGGTCAGCAGGCGCTCGCGGGTCAGCAGCGTGGTCGAGGCGAAGGGCTCGCGGGTGTCCCAGGCCACGCCGCGGTCGCGCACCAGCAGGAAATCGCCGCGCGACACCAGCGGCTGCCGGAATCCCTCGAGCTGCTTGCTCTGCTCGAACTGGCCGCGCAGCACCGCCGGCTGCGCCAGCCGCGCGCGCACGCTGTCGCCCTCGCCCGCCGGGGCCGGCGAGGGGGTGGCCGCTCGCGCAGGCGCTTGTGGCGACGCCAGCACCGGCAACGCCAGCGCCACGCCCAGCAGCGCGACCAGCCAGCACCTCACGGCGCGATCCCCAGCCGCTCGAACAGCACGGGTGGCGAGGCGAAACACATCTCGCCCGTGCCCAGGTCCACGGCTACCTGGATGGTGTGCGCGCGGTGGATGGTTTCCCCGGTCACCGCATCGCGCACCAGGTAGTCCATCCGCAGCCGGTTCTCCCACTCGGTGATGGTGGCGCGCACGAGGATGCGCTGGCCGTAGCGCACCGGACGCACGTACTTGCAGCGCATGTCCACCACCGGCCAGGCGTAGCCGGAATCGCGCATCTGCGGGTAGTCGTAGTCGATCTTCTGCAGCAGCGCGCAGCGCGCCAGCTCCAGGTAGCGCACGTAGTTGCCATGCCAGACGATGTCCATCGGGTCCAGGTCGTGGAAGCCCGGGCTCAGTTCGATCTCGAGGCTGTGCTCAGGCGTCGGCATACAGGCTCCAGGCTTCGGCGCGCACGGCCGCCAGCAGCTCGCGCAGCTCGACGTCGAGGGCGCGGTCTTCTGTGACCAGCGGCAGGCGTTCGCACAGGTCGCCGTGCATCGCGGCCAGCGCCGGCGACAGCTTCAGCTCGCCCGACACCGCCTCGCGCAGCGTGATGCCCTGGCGCGCGGTGACCAGCAGCGCCACCACCACCTGCTCGGTCAGCTCGATGATGCGCAGCGCATCGCGCGCCGCGATCGTGCCCATGCTGACCTTGTCCTGGTTGTGGCACTCGGTGGAGCGCGAGAACACCGAGGCCGGCATGGTCAGCTTCAGCGCCTCCGCGGTCCACGCCGAGGCGCTGATCTGCAGCGCCTTGAGGCCGTGGTTGAGGGCGGCGCGCTCGCCCTGCGCCGCCGACAGGTTGGCCGGCAGGCCGTGGCTGTAGCGGGCGTCCACCACCAGCGCCATCTGCCGGTCCAGCAGGTCGGCCAGGTTGGCCACGGCGTTCTTCATCGAATCCATGGCGAAGGCGATGTGGCCGCCGTAGAAGTGGCCGCCGTGCAGCACCCGCTCCTCGACCGCGTCGATGATCGGGTTGTCGTTGGCCGAGTTCAGCTCGTCCTCGATGTTGGTGCGCAGCCAGGGCAGCGCGTCCTCGAGCACGCCGACCACGTGCGGCGCGCAGCGCAGCGAATAGCGGTCCTGCAGGCGCTGCTCGTTGCGCGGCGGGCGGTCCGAGGCCAGGTCGGCGCGCAGGCGCGCGGCGACGCGCTGCTGGCCCTTGTGCGGCTTCACCGCGAACAGGGTCTGGTCGAAATGGTGGGCGTTGCCGGCGCTGGCCAGCACGTTGAAGGCGGTGATGCGGGTGGCGAGGCGGCCCAGGTAGTCGGCGCGGCGCCAGGCCAGGCAGGCCAGCGCGGTCATCACCGCGGTGCCGTTCATGATCGCCAGGCCTTCCTTCGGGCGTAGCCGCAGCGGCTGCAGGCCGTGCAGCGCCAGCGCCTCGGCGGCGGGCATCACCCGGCCCTGGTGCCAGACCTCGCGTTCGCCGCACAGCGCGGCCGCGACGTAGGACAGCGGCGTCAGGTCGCCGCTGGCGCCAACCGAACCTTCGGCCGGGATCATCGGCAGGATGTCGTGCGCCAGCAGCGCCTCGAGCTGGCGCAGCAGGCCCAGGCTGACGCCCGACACGCCCTGCGCCAGCGACTGCAGGCGCACCAGCAGCACGGCGCGGGTTTCCTGCGGGTCGAGGAAGCGGCCCAGGCCGCAGCCGTGGTAGGCGTAGAGGTGGTGCGGCAGCTCCGCGACCAGCGAGGGCGGGATCGCCACCGTGCAGGAATCGCCGTAGCCGGTGCTGACGCCGTAGACCACGCCGTCCTCGGCGATCAGCCGGTCGACGAAATCGGCGCCGCGGTTGATGCGCGCCTCGAAGGCCGGCTCGCGCGACAGCACCACGCGCCCCTCGGCGCGGGCGACGGCGACGACGTCCTCGATCCGCAGCGGGCGGCCGTCGACGAGGAGGGAAGGGGCGTCAGGCGGGGCGGCGGTCATGCGGGGCGTCCCAGAAGGGGAAGAAGTTGAACCAATCGTAGGGCGATTGTCGCAGGCAGGCGGTCATCCAGGCGGCGAAGCGCGCCGCGTGTTCAGCCAGGCCCGCCTCGCGGTCGCCGCGCGGCAGCACGATGCGCTCGCTGAACGGCAGGATGTCGGCGCGGTAGCCCTCGCCGTGGTGCAGGCAGGACAACAGCCACACCGGGCAACGCAGCACCGAGGCGATCAGGTAAGGCCCGGCCGGCAGCGGCGCCCGGTGGCCCAGGAAGGCGGCCTGCACCACGCGGTCGCCGCGCACCGGCACCCGGTCGCCGGCGATGGCGATGAATTCGCCCGCGGCCACGCGGTCGGCCAGCAGCATCGCCGTGGTCGGCGAGAAATCGGTCACCTGCATCAGCCGCACGCTGGCCTTGGGGTTGATGCGCTCGAGGATGCGGTTGAAGCGCGGCGCGTGCGCGGTGTGCACCAGGATCGTGACGCGCAGGCCCTCGCGCCAGCTGGCCGCCATCTGCATCAGCTCCAGGCAGCCCATGTGCGCGGTGATGATCACCCCGCCCTGCCCCGCCTGCGACGAGGCCAGCATCGCTTCGTGGCCGGTGAACGCGACCCGCGCGCGTGGGTAGCGGCCGCCGATCGCCAGCATCTTGTCGAGCAGCGTTTCGGCGAACATGAAGAAATGCCGCAGGCTTTCGCGAATGCCCGGCTCGCGCGTGAACACCTGTTCGGCCGCCTGCAGCCGCGCCAGGTACTGGCGCGAGGCGCGGCGCGCCACGCCGCTGCCCAGCCAGTACACCGCCACCACGGGATACAGGCAGAGCCGGAACGGCAGTCGGCCCAGCAGCCGGTACACGCCATAAAGCAGCCAGGTGCCGCCCACGAAGGTGGTTTCGCCTAGGTCGGCCCAGTGCCGGCGGTTCATCGGCGGCTCCATTTGCGCGCCAGCAGGCGCGGCAGCCGCCACAGCATCCCGAAGAACAGCCGGGTATGCATGGCCGAGATCAGCACGTTGTCGCGCCAGACCTGGAAGTGCGACACGCCGTCGGCTGGGTAGCGCACGCGGGTGTCGAGGTTGCGCACGCGCAGGCCGTCCCAGTAAAGCCGCACCAGGATTTCGGTGTCGAAATCCATGCGCCGGCCGATGCGCACGCGGTCGAGCAGCGCCAGCGTCGGCGCCAGCGGGTAGACGCGGAAGCCGCACATCGAATCGATGATCTCGAGCGACAGCGTGTTGATCCAGACCCAGACGTGGGTGGCGTAGCGGCCATATAGCCGCGCCTTCGGCACCGACGCATCGAAGATGGGCCTGCCGTTGATCACCGCCGCGGGATGGGCGCGCGCCTCGGCCAGGAATTGCGGCACGTCATCGGCGTCGTGCTGGCCGTCGGCATCGATCTGCAGGGCGTGGCTGTGGCCGCGGCGCGCCGCCTCGCGCAGGCCGGCGATGACCGCCCCGCCCTTGCCCTGGTTCACGGGCAGGCGCAGCAGCGACACGCCGGGCCGTGTCGCCAGCTGGTCGAGCACCGCGGCGCAGGCCGGCGACGAGCCGTCGTCCACCAGCAGGCAGGGCACGCCATGGCCGCGCACCCGCGCCACCACGTCGCCGATGGCATGTTCGTGGTCGAACACCGGGATCACCACCAGCGGATCGAAGGCGCTGCTCATGCCGCGTCCCCGCCCGCGAAGCGCAGGCGACCGCTGGAATGCACGCCGGTGTCGGACTGGAAACGGAAGCCGAGCGCGCCGGTGTCCGGATGCCAGTCCAGGCGCGCATCGAGCCGGGCGCCGGGGCGCACCAGGTGCATGAACTTCACTGCCTCCATGCGCAGGAAGCGCGCCTCGATGCCGAAGGCCGTCCGGCCCAGCCGCACGGCCCAGTCGATCATCGCGACGCCAGGCAGAATGGTGGCGCCCGGGAAATGCCCTTCGAACGCGGCCAGTTCGGCCAGGACCTCCAGCCGGGCGTGCGCCGCGGTCGGCGTGCGCTCCAGCCATTCGGGCTCGGGCAGCAGCGGCCGGAACAATGCGGCCAGGGCGCGCTCGCTGGTCTTGCCCTGGGCGTCGGCCGGCAGTGCGTCGAGGAAGCGCCAGCGGCGCGGCAGCGCGATCGCGTCGGCGTGGTCGGCCAGCCAGGCGCGAAGCGCCGCGACCAGCGCGGCCTTTCCGTCGCTTTCGAGCATCGCCCGGCCCTCGGCGCTGGGCACGGCGGCCACGGCGAGCAGGATGCGGTGGCCCGGCAGCGGCAGCAGCCGTGCCTCGTCCAGCAGCGGCGAGGCCTGCAGGCGGCGCTCGATCGCGCCCAACGGTATGCGGCGCTCCTCGAGCTTGAGGATGCGGTCCACCCGGCCGCGCAGCTCGAAACCGCCGCCGGCCGTGGCCAGGGCACGGTCGGCGGTGGCGTGCCAGTCGTCGGTGGCCAGATGCGGCGAGCGGATCGCCAGCACGCCGTCCTGCACCCGCCACTGCACGCCCGGCAGTGGCTGCCAGGGCTTGGGCGCGCCACCGGACTGTCGCCACGCGATGCCGCCGGTCTCGGTGCTGCCGAACACTTCGATCGCGGCCTGGCCCCAGAGCTTCCTCACCGCGTGGGCCGCGTCCGCAGGCAGCGGCCCGCCGGACGAGAAGGCCGCGCGCAGGCTGCGCGCCAGCGGGCCCCAGTCCTGGTTCTCGGGCAGCCGCTTGAGGTGCGCCGGGCTGGCCACCAGCACCAGCGGCGTGTCGCCCAGCGCGACCAGCTGTTCATTGAAACCGACCCGTCGCCGCCCGAACGGGCGGCCCGCCGACAGCGGCCACAGCAGCCGGAACAGCAGGCCATAGATGTGCTGGTGCGAGACCGTGCCCTGCACCACCGCGTCGCCCAGCGCGGCGCCGAACTGGGCCTCCAGCGCGGCCACTTCGTTGTCGAGCTGGCGCAGCGTCTTGCGGATTGCGCCCGGCTCCCCCGTGGAGCCGGAGGTGAACAGCACGACCGCGCAGTCGTCGGGATCCAGCGCGCCATGGGCCGGCGGCGGCGCGTCCAGCCCGGCGACATAGCCCCCGGGAAGTTCGCCCGCGCAGGTGGAGGCGTGGCGATCCAGTCCGGCCAGCGTCGCCGGCAGGCGATCGCCGGGCAGCCACGGGGTCTTGCCCGCCAGCCAGGCGCCGAACAGCGCGGCGGCGAACTCCAGGCCATCGTCGAGGTAGAGGGCAAGGTCGTGGCCCCCGCGCGCGGCGTGCGCGTCGCGCCATGCCCCGACGCGGGCCAGGAAGCCGGCGTTGTCCACGTCGGTCGCCACCCGGGCCTGGCCCGGCAGCGACCCGGCCAGGCGCTGGCCCAGCGGGATGCGGGTCCGGCTAACGGCCATGGCGCGGCCGGAACAGGAAACGCTCGCCCAGGAACATGGCGGCGATGAGGAGGTAGGCGATGAGCCCGTTGTAAACCGCCCACGCCGCATCGCTGGCGCGCAGCGCGGTGTAGAGCGCGATGCCGCCGTTGAGGACGAAGAACACGCACCAGGCCCCGGTCACCTTGCGCAGGTAGGGAATCGATTCCGGCGGAAGGTCCGGATGCTGCAGTCGCGCTAGCCGTTCGATCACCGTGGGCGGGCGCCGCAGGCTGGTCGCAAATACGACCAGGAAAGCCGCGTTCACCAGCACCGGGTAGAGCTTGAGCGGCAGGCCGTCGTTGCTGAGCATGCTGGCCAGCACCAGGCCGCCGGCGCAGGCTGCCGCGGCCAGCCACACCGCCTCGCGCGAGACCGCGGCGCGCAGCAGCGCCATTGCCAACAAGAGGAGCGCCAGCCAGCGCGGCTCGAAATGGGCCAGGCCCAGCCAGATCGCCAGCGGGTACAGCAGGGTCGCCAGCCAGGCCAGCGCCTTCGCGGCGCGCATGTTCAGGCGCCCGCGGCGGATTCGTCGCTGCCGTGCATCATGGCGTGCAGCGCGTCCACCACGTCCTGCACGCTGCGCACCGACTTGAAGGCCTCCGGCTTGAGGTTGCCGCCCAGCAGCGGCTTGAGCTGCACGATCAGGTCGACGGCATCGATGCTGTCGATGTCGAGGTCTTCGCCCAGCTTCGAATCGAGCCTCACCTTTTCCGGGTCGATGCCGAAGGTGTCGTGGAGGATGGCGACGATGCGCTGGAAAAGCTGGTCCTTGGTCATGGTCTTGCTCATGCGGTGCGGCGGCTTGGCCTTACTGCTTGCGGTTGGCCGCCACGAAGGCGCTGAGCGCGCGGACGGAGGCGAAATGCTGGCGGGTTTCCTCGGAGTCGGCGGCGAGCGTCACGCCGTAGCGCTTCTGCAGGGCCAGGCCGAGTTCCAGGGCGTCGATGGAGTCCAGGCCCAGGCCCTCGTTGAACAGCGGGGCCTCGGCGTCGATGTCGTCGGCGGCGATGTCCTCCAGCGACATCGTGGTGATGATCAGTTCCTTGATTTCAGCTTCCAGCGCCAGCACGGTGCAGCTCCGTCTTGAAGGTCGTTTCCAGGTGTTCGGTCAGCCGGCGGGCCGCCAGGGCCTCGGCGCTTCCGGCCAGGAACGGGGCCACCGGGATGTCCGGCAGGACCTCTATTCTCATGTGAAACCGGCGTGACGGGACACGATACCATTTCTCACCCTTTCCCAGCGTCGGCGGGGTGCACCGGATGGTGACCGGAGTCACGTCCAGCGCGCCCCGGATGGCGATGTTCGCGGCCCCGCGCTGCAGGGGTCCGAGTACCTCGCCGCGCGGCGTGCGGGTGCCTTCGGGAAAGATCACCAGGTTCTTGCCCGACCGCACAGAATCGATGCAGTCCTGGATCAGCCCGGCGCCGTTGTCGTTGAAGATGTAGCCCGCCGCCCGCAGTGGCCCGCGCGTGAAAGGATTGGTGGCAAGGCGCGATTTCACCACGCAGTCGGCCTCCTCGATCATGCCGATCAGGCAGACCACGTCGATCAGGGTCGGATGGTTGGCCAGCACCAGCAGGCCCGGGCGGCGCAGGCGCTCGGCGCCGTGGATTTCCCAGCTCATCACCCCCAGTCGCCGCATCAGCCAGACATGGCCGGCGAAACTGGCCTGCACCAGTCGCCGCGCCAGCCGCCCGAGCCGCGCCCGGTCACGCACGCCCAGGCGCAGCAGCGGGAACACCAGCAGGCCCAGCAGCACCCCGCCCAGGCCGAAGGCCGCGAACGACAGCGCGGTGCCGAAGACCCGCCAGGCGTGGCCAAGCCTTTCAAGCATGCCGGTGCCAGCAGCGGGTGCCAGAGGGCGAGACCAGGCGACCCTTGCCTGCCAGCGCGAAGCGCAGCACGTCCAGGCCGTGCGGCAGCGGTGCGGGCGGCGCCGGCGGGCCCGCATGGGCCAGCAGTGAAAACCGCGGCGCGTCGGCCCGCGGCGCGGCGATCCGCCAGGCCCAGGCCCAGGCGGCTTCCGGCTCGTCGCGGTATTCGGCATAGGGCTCGGGCGTGGGGCCGTCGTACAGCGCCACCAACACCTCCGGCGCACCGTCGGCCAGCAGTGCCAGCGCCTCGGTCACGGCCGCTTCCGGCGATTCCACGCCGCCCGAGACCGCCAGGTAGTTGTCGGTCAGCCCGCGCGTGATCGAGTACTGGGCCGCGATGGCGTTGTGCGTCGACAGTCCGAAATGCGTCGGCGACAGCGGCTCGCCGCGGGCCAGCCCGGCCAGCATTTCATAGGTGCGGGCGACGTCGCCATGGCGGGAAGCGAACACCATCGGCAGTCCCGGCGAGGCCTCGGGCTGGACGCGCCAGGCTACCTGCAGCGCCATGCGGCCGAGCGGTTCGAGCCGGCGTCGCTGCATGGCGGGCATCTCGGCCAGCGCCGGGGTGGCAGAGCCGGCCGGCAGCGTGGGCGCCCGGGCCCAGGCCTGCCAGTCCTCGGCGGTTTCCAGGCCAGCCGCGAAGGCCGACCAGCCGAGCAGGCTGAATTGTCCGTCCAAGTCCTCGCCTCCCGTGTCCGGCCGCCATCATCCCGTGCCGGCCGCCAAAAGAAAAAGCCCGGCGTCAGCCGGGCTTTCCTGGAGGCTTGAACTGGCGTCCCCACGGGGATTCGAACCCCGGTCGCTACCGTGAAAGGGTAATGTCCTAGGCCTCTAGACGATGGGGACTTGGAACTTTTTTTGAAGCGTGGCGCGAATAAGTGGTGGAGCTAATCGGGATCGAACCGATGACCTCTACAATGCCATTGTAGCGCTCTCCCAGCTGAGCTATAGCCCCACCGAAGGAAGAAGCGGAAGTTTAGACATCCGCCTTTGGCCCGTCAAGCACAGGCCGCGTTTTTTTCTCCGGCCGTCTCCGCTTCCAGGCCGGACAGGGTGTGGGGGCCGTGTCCCTGGCCATCCAGATAGTCCAGCCACTTGTTGAGGAAGCTGTTCATCCGCAGGCGGTGGCTGAGCATCGCCTGCACGCTGGGGCGCAGGCCGAGCACGTCCTGCCAGTGGCGGCCGACGTAGCAGTGGGTGACCTCGGCCTGGCGGGCGTCGCGGTAAAGCCGCACGTAGGCCGAGGGATCGGGCTGGCCGGTCTGGGCGTCCTGCAGCTGGTAGCTCAGGCGCAACTCGACGGTGTATGGATGCTGCTCCAGCACGTCCACCACCAGCGCCAGGCCACCCGGCACGCGCGACACGTAGCGCCCTGCGGGCAGCGACTGCGGCTGGAACATGCGGGTGAGCCGCTGGAAATTCTCGCCGTACAGTCCCATCAGCCACGCGAAGCGGCTGAGGCGGGGCAAGGCGTTGCGGTCGTGGGCGGGCGCTTGCATGGCCCGATGCTAGCACGCGCAAGGCCGCGCCCCGGGGCTCAGAACATGTGCCGGTGGATGCCCTGGTGGGCCAGCACCTTGCCGGCGATTTCCTCGATCGAGGTGTGGGTGGTGCTCAGCACCGGGATGTTCTCCTGGCGGAACAGCGCCTCGGCCTGCACTACCTCGGCGCGGCAGGTCTCCAGCGTCGCGTAGCGGGAATTCGGGCGGCGCTCGTTGCGGATCTGCTGCAGGCGCTCGGGGTCGATGGTCAGGCCGAACAGCTTGCGGCGGTGCGCGCGCAGGCGGCGCGGCAGCTCGCGGCCCTCGAGGTCTTCCTCGGTGAGCGGGTAGTTCGCGGCCTTCACGCCGTAGTGCAGCGCCATGTAAAGGCAGGTGGGCGTCTTGCCCGAGCGCGACACGCCGACCAGGATCACGTCGGCATCGTCGTAGTGGATGTCCATGCCGTCGTCGTGGGTCAGCGCGTAGTTGGTGGCGTTGATGCGCGCCTCGTAGGCCTTGAAGTCGACCATGCCGTGGGCGTGGCCGACCCGGGATTCGCGCCGCAGGCCCAGCTCCTGCTCCAGCGGGCTGATGAAGGGCGCGAATACGTCCAGCATCAGCGCGCCGCTTTCGGCCAGCAGGATGTTCAGGTCGGGGTCGACCACGGTGTTCACCACCACCGGCCGGCAGCCGGCCTGCTCGCCGGCGCGGCGGATCTCGGCAATGGCGGCCTCGGCCTTCTCGACGCTGTCGACGAAGGCGATGCGGCGGGTTTCGAATTCGATCCCGGAGAACTGGGTCAGCAGGCTGTGGCCGATGGTTTCGGCGGTGATGCCGGTGCCGTCGGAAACATAGAAAACCGGTCTTGCCGCCGCCATGCCCTGCCCTCGCCTCGCGCGCCGGGGCCCGACGCATGATTCCCCAGCCAATTCAAGCTTGTATGGGGTAGCCCCGGGGTCGCATCATACGCAGCTTGGGCCCCATCCACAGCGGGCCCGCCGCCTGGCCGCCCCCTTCCCGAGCCCACGGAGACCCCCTTGAACGCCGACGTCCTCTGGCTGCATGAACTTCGCCTCACCGACCTGGCCCAGGTCGGCGGCAAGAACTCCTCGCTCGGCGAGATGATCGGCCAGCTGGCGCACCTCGGGGTCTCGGTGCCGGGCGGCTTCGCCACCACGGCCGACGCCTTCCGCCGCTTCATCGCCCACAACGACCTGAGCCAGCGCATCTTCGACCGCCTGGCCACGCTCGACGTCGAGGACGTGGACGCGCTGGTCGCCGCCGGCGGCGAGATCCGCGGCTGGGTCATCGACGCGCCGCTGCAGCCCGAGCTCGACCAGGCCATCCGCGCCGGCTACCGCAAGATGTGCGCCGAGGCCGGCGCCAGCGAAATCGCGGTCGCCGTGCGCTCCTCCGCCACCGCCGAGGACCTGCCCGACGCCAGCTTCGCCGGCCAGCAGGAAACCTTCCTGAACGTCACCGGCGAGGACGACGTGGTGCGCAAGGTGAAGGAAGTCTTCGCCAGCCTCTACAACGACCGCGCCATCGCCTACCGCGTGCACCACGGCTTCAAGCACGAGGACGTGTTCCTGAGCGCCGGCGTGCAGCTGATGGTGCGCTCCGACATCGGCTCGTCGGGCGTGCTGTTCACGCTCGACACCGAGTCCGGCTTCCGCGACGCCGTGTTCGTCACGTCCAGCTACGGCCTGGGCGAGATGGTCGTGCAGGGCGCGGTCAACCCGGACGAGTTCTACGTCTACAAGCCCACGCTGGAACAGGGCAAGCCGGCCATCCTGCGCCGCACGATCGGCTCGAAGCTGATCCGCATGGTCTATTCCGACCAGCCCGGCGAGCGCGTGCGCATCGAGGACACGCCGGCCGACCTGCGCCGCCAGTTCTCGGTCTCCGATGCCGACGTCGAGGAGCTCTCGCGCCAGGCCCTCACCATCGAGAAGCACTACGGCCGCCCGATGGACATCGAGTGGGCGAAGGACGGCCACACCGGCAAGCTCTACATCGTTCAGGCGCGCCCGGAAACCGTGAAGTCGCGCGCCAGCGCCAACCAGATCGAGCGCTACCACCTGCTGTCCAAGGGCGAGGTGCTCACCGAGGGCCGCGCCATCGGCCACAAGGTCGGCGCCGGCGTGGCGCGCGTGGTGCGCAGCCTGGCCGAGATGAGCAAGTTCCAGCCCGGCGACGTGCTGGTGGCCGACATGACCGATCCCGACTGGGAGCCGATCATGAAGCGCGCCGCGGCCATCGTCACCAACCGCGGTGGCCGCACCTGCCACGCGGCCATCATCGCCCGCGAGCTGGGCGTGCCGGCCGTGGTCGGCACCGGCGACGCGATGAAGACGATTCCCGATGGCGCCGAAGTGACCGTGTCCTGCGCCGAAGGCGACACCGGCTTAATCTACGCCGGCAAGCAGGGCTTCGAGGTCATCACCACCGATTTGGGCAACATGCCGCCGGCGCCCCTGAAGATCATGATGAACGTCGGCAACCCCGAGCGCGCCTTCGACTTCGCGCAGCTGCCCAACCAGGGCATCGGCCTGGCCCGCCTGGAGTTCATCATCGCCCGCCAGATCGGCGTGCACCCGCGCGCCCTGCTCGAGTACGACCGGCAGCCGGCCGACTTGAAGAAGCAGATCGACCAGATCACCGCCGGCTACGCCAGCCCGGTCGATTTCTACGTCGAGCGCCTGGTCGAGGGCATCGCCACGCTGACGGCGGCGTTCGCGCCGAACCCGGTCATCGTCCGCCTGTCGGACTTCAAGTCCAACGAATACGCCAACCTGGTGGGTGGCAAGGCCTACGAGCCGCACGAAGAAAACCCGATGATCGGCTTCCGCGGCGCCTCGCGCTACGTGCACCCCGACTTCCGCGACTGCTTCGCGCTCGAGTGCCGGGCGGTGAAGAAGGTGCGTGACGTCATGGGCCTGACGAACTGCTGGATCATGATCCCGTTCGTGCGCACCCTCGAGGAAGGCCGCGCGGTCATCCGCACGCTCGAGGCCAACGGCCTCAAGCGCGGCGAGAACGGCCTCAAGGTCATCATGATGTGCGAGCTGCCGTCCAACGCGCTGCTCGCCGATGAGTTCCTGGACATCTTCGACGGCTTCTCGATCGGCTCCAACGACCTGACCCAGCTCACCCTGGGCCTGGATCGTGACTCGGCCGTGGTCGCCGACCTGTTCGACGAGCGGGACCCCGCGGTGAAGAAGCTGCTGGCCATGGCGATCTCCGCGGCCCGCGCCAAGGGTAAGTACATCGGCATCTGCGGCCAGGGCCCGTCCGACCACCCGGACCTGGCCGATTGGCTGATGCAGCAGGGCATCGAGTCGGTGTCGCTCAATCCCGATACCGTGGTCGATACCTGGCTGCGCCTGGCCAAGCTCAAGGCGAACTGATGGCGATCGCCAGCTTCCTCGCCGCCCCCGCCGACACCGCCCGCGACCTGGCCGTCCAGGTCGCCCAATCCGACTGGCTCTGGCGCATCGCCGTGGCCCTGCTGATCGCGCTGGTCGGCCTGTGGCTGGCGCGGATGCTGTCCAAGGGCCTCGATCGCGTGATGCAGCGGGCCGGGCTGGACCAGATCCTGCGCGATTTCCTGCGCAACATCGCCTACGCCATCGGCCTGGTGGTGGTGTTCGTGGCGGCGCTGGACGCGCTGGGCGTGCCCACCACCTCGATGCTGGCGGTGCTGGGTGCCGCGGGCCTGGCGATTGGCCTGGCGCTGAAAGATTCACTGTCGAACATCGCCTCGGGCGTGATGCTGATCGTGCTGCGGCCGTTCCGCGCCGGCGACGCGGTGCAGATCGCCGGGCAGGAAGGCATCGTTGAGCGCGTCGGCATCTTCCAGACCGTGCTGCGCGCCTACCAGAACCACGACATCACCCTGCCCAACAGCGAGGTCACGACTTCGCCGATCGTCAACTTCACCGCCCGCGGCGAGCGCCGCGTGGATGTCACCGTCGGGGTCGGTTATGGCGACGACATCCGCCGGGCGCGCGAGGTGCTGTTGGGCATCGCCAAGGCCAACGACAAGGTGCTCGACGCCCCGGAAACCGACGTGCTGGTCACGGGCCTGGGGGAAAGCAGCGTCGACCTGGTGCTGCGCGCCTGGGTGAAGACGCCGGACTTCGTGCCCGCCCGCAGCGAGCTGACCGAGGCGATCCACCGCGACTTCGCGCAGGCCGGGGTGTCCATCCCATTCCCGCAGCGCGACCTGCACGTCTACCACCACGACGCCGACGGCCGCCCGCTGCCGCAGGTCACCGCCGCCGTGGACGATCCCGACCGCGGCTGAGCCGGGGGGCGGAATTTTCGCTGTGGCCGCGGCCCACCGGGCTGGGCATACTCGTGCGAACGGGGCCCGAAACCCCGACACGGGGCGACGGAGGCATGCGAAAGCGGCACCGGATGGCGATGATCCTGGCCGGCGGGCTGGCGCTGGCCCCGGCGTTGGCCCTCGAGCCCCGCCCCCCGTTCCTCAGCCTCGAGCGCTACGGCCTCGACGAGGGGCTGTCGCAGCTGTCGGTCACCTCGATCGTGCAGGACGACACCGGCTTCCTCTGGATCGGCACCCAAGAGGGCCTGAACCGCTTCGACGGCCAGCGCTTCGTGGTCCAGCGCCGCCGGCCCGACCAGGAGGCCGGCCCGGTCAGCAGCAGCGTGGACACCCTCGCCCACGACGGTCGCGACCGCCTGTGGATCGGCACCAATGATGCCGGCCTGGAAGTCCTCGACCTGCGTTCCGGGCAGCGCCTGCGCCTGGGCACTGGCCAAGGCCTCTCGCACCCGACCGTGGGCGAGTTGCTGGTGGACGGCGATGCCGGCGCGTGGCTAGGCACCGAGCGCGGCATTGATTACGTGGACGCCGGGCTGTCGGGTGCGCAAACCCTGGCGGTCGATGTCCGCATCGTCGCCATGGCCCGGGCCGGCGGCGACCCCTACGCGCTGGGGGCGGACTGCCGCTTGTGGCGGCTGTGGCCCAAGCGCATCGACCCGCTGCCGCCGCTCGCCGAGGGGCTGGCCGATTGCGTCGCCCTGCAGGGCTCGGCCGAAGGGCTCTGGCTCGCCACGGCCCAGGGTGACGTCGTGCTGGCCTCGCCCGGCGGCAACCTGCTGCAGCGATTCGCCACCGCCGGGGTCGCGCCGGCGGGCGCCAGCGTCACCAGCCTGCTGCAGCGGCCGGGCGGTGAACTCCTGCTGGGCCACGACGACGGTAGCGTGCTGCGGCTGGACGTGCGCGGCGACGGCGGTGCGCAGCGCCTGGCCTTCGACCAGCGCATCGAAGGGGCCGTCCAGGTGCTCACCCAGGACCGCGATGGTGTGCTCTGGATCGGCACCCACACCCGCGGCCTGTTCCGGGGCCGCCCGCTGTCCGCGGCGATCCGGCGCGACCTGGTCACGCCCGGCGATATCGCCGCCTGGCCAGTCCGCAGCGTGCGCTCGGTCTGGCGCCGCGACGGTGTCGAACTGGTGGGCACCGATGCCGGCCTGGCCTGGCGTCCGGCGCCGGATGCGCCCTGGCGTGGCGTACCCGAACTGGGCAACACCTCGATTCGTGCGATCGCCGCGGCGGCGGACGGCGGCTGGTGGCTGGGCACGCATCGCGGCCTGTGGCGCATGGATGCGGAGGGCAAGGCCCGCCCGCACTCGCCCCTGCCCGACCCGCGCGTGACCGACCTGCTGGTCGAAGGCGCCGACGTCTGGATCGCCACCCGCGGCGGGCTGGCGCACGTGCGCGACGGCGTGCTGACGTCGGCCGGCGTGCCGCCCGAACTGGCCGGCGAATTCCTCACCAGCCTCAAGCGCGACGTGCGCGGCCGGCTCTGGATCGGCAGCAACGAGCGCGGTCTTTACCGGCTCTGGCCCGACGGCCGGCTGGAGCACCTGCATCCGGGCAACGGCCGTCTGCCGCACAACTCGATCTGGTCGCTGCATGCCAGCCCGGACGCCTACTGGGTCGGTACCTTCGCCGGCGGCCTGCTGCGGCTTGACCGCGACGACGACGCGGTGCGCGTCTACACCAGCGCCGACGGGCTCTCGAACGACGTCATCTACCGCATCCTGCCAGACCGCCGCGGGCGGCTGTGGCTGAGCACGAACAACGGCCTGAACGTGCTCGATCCCGCCAGCGGCGTGATCCAGCCATTGGGTCCAGGGGACGGGCTGGGCAACCGCGAATACAACAGCGGCGCCGGATGGGTGGATGCCGAAGGCCACCTGTTCTTCGGCGGCACCGAGGGCCTGGACGTGGTCGATCCCGACGCGCTGGAGTTCACCAGCCCGCCGGCGACCCCGGTGGTCGCCGGGCTGCAGGTGATCGGCGTGCGCCGGGGCGGCGCGCCCGCGCCCGACGGCCGGCGCTTCGACACGCTCTACGCCGATCGCGTGGCCCTCGATCCGCGCGACGCAGTGCTGGCGATCGACCTGGTGGCGATCGATTTCTCGGCCCCCGCGGCCGCGCGGCTGCGCTATCGCATCGGCGGCATCCACGACGACTGGGTGCGCACGCGCGGCCCCCAGGCCGAGCTGATGCTCAGCCACCTCGCCCCCGGCGACTACCCGCTGGAGCTGGCGGCCGCCGGCCGCGACGGCCGTTTCGGCCCGGCGCGAACGCTAATGTTGGAGGTACCACCGCCCATCTGGCGCCATCCCCTCGCCTACCTCGGGTATGTCCTGCTCGGTTTCGCGCTGCTGGGCTGGGGTTACTCGCGCATCGGCGCCCGGAGCCGCGAGCGCGAAGCGCGCATCGCCCTGCTCCACCGCACCGTGGCCGAGCGCACGGCCGAACTCGAGCGCGCCAACCGCCAGCTGCAGGCGAACAACCGGGAGCTCGAGGTCGCCACCCGCACCGATCCGCTCACGCACGTGTCCAACCGCCGCGACCTGCAGCAGTGGCTGTCGCGCGAAGGCCTGCAAATCGTGCGCGAGGCCGCCGCCGCCGGCGACGATCGCGGCGGGCTGGTGTTCTTCATGATCGACATCGACGACTTCAAGCCGGTCAACGACAAGCACGGGCACCCGGTCGGCGACGAGGTCCTGGTGGCCTTCGCGGCGCGCCTGAGCAGCCTGAGCCGCGGCCACGACGTGGTGGTGCGCTGGGGCGGCGAGGAGTTCCTGTGGATGCTGCGCGAGCTGCACATGCACGATGCGCCGGCCGTGGCCGAGCGCATCCGCCGCGTGATCGCCGACCAGCCCTTCGTGCTGCCCTCGGGGCTGTCGCTGTCGGTCACCTGCTCGATCGGCTTCGCGCCCTGGCCGTTCTCGGCCCGCCATGCGGTGGTCGGCGACTGGGAGCAGAGCGTGGCCCTGGCCGACCGTGCGCTTTACGCGGCCAAGGCCGCCGGGAAGAACGCCTGGGTCGGGCTGGCGCCGGGCACCGCGCTGGGGCCGATGGGGCTGGAGGCGCTGCTGATGGGGCAAGCGCCGGAAGCGCTGGCACCCGGCAGCGTGCGGGTGTTGCACTCGACGCCGACGGCGCCCCGCTTCCCCGCGCGCTGACGGTTTACGCCCGGCCGGTTCGCCGGTGGGCCGCGCCACCGCCGCGTGGCTCGCCTGCGTCAGCGGCTGACGCGATTCCTGCCCGCGCGCTTGGCTTCGTACAGGCGCTCGTCGGCGTGCGTGACCAGGCGCTCGTGGTGGCCCAGCCCGGTACGCTCGCACAGGCCGATGCTGGCCGTGATCTTCAGGCCCGCCGCGAAGTCGCTGCAGTCGATCGCCTCGATCGCCGCCCGCAGCTGCTCGGCCACCGCCGCCGCTTCGTCCGGGCCTGCGCCGGGGAACAGCAGCGCGAACTCTTCGCCGCCCCAGCGCGCCACCCGCTGTTCGGTGGTCCAGCCCGCCACCGGGTGCTTCGCCACCTGCTTGATCATGGCCCGCGCGACGCGCCGGAGGGCCTCGTCGCCGACGTCGTGCGAGTAGCCGTCGTTGATGCGCTTGAAGTGGTCGATGTCCAGCAGGCCAAAGCACAGCGGCTGGTCGTTCGCCACGGCGTCCTGGTAGGCCCGGGCCAGGCCTTCGTCCATGCTTCGGCGGTTCGGCAGGCCGGTCAGCGCGTCGGTGCGCGAGAGCAGCTCGAACACCTCGGACTGCTTGCGGATGGTCTCGTTCTTGAGCTCGAGCTCGCCGTTCTTCTCGCTCAGCGCCCGCGTGCGATCGTCGACGATGCGGCTGAGCTGCGCCTCGCGCGCCTTGAGCTGGTTCACCCGGGCGCGGTACAGCGAGTACAGGAACAGCGCCAGCAGCGAGCCCGCCACCGGCAGGAACCAGGCCCGCTGGTAGAAGCGCGGCTGGATCTCGAAGTTGACCGAGGCCGTTTCCGGGCTCCAGCCGCTGCCGCGCTGGGCGGCGCTGACCTGGAAGCGGTACTGGCCCGGCGGCAGGTTGGTGTACTGCGCATTGCGGCGGGTGTTGCGCTCGACCCAGCCGTTGTCGAAGCCTTCGAGCCGGTAGCGGTAGCGGATCTGCTCGGGCGTGCGGTAGCTCAGGCTCACGTAGTCGAGCTCGAGCTTGCGGGTGCCGGGCGGCAGCACCAGGCTGCCGGTGGCGCTGGTGCTGGCGTCGTCCACGCGCAGGCCTTCGATCACCACCGGCGGCGGCGCCAGCTGGTAGCGCGGCAGCTGGTCGGGCTGGACCACGGCCACGCCCTTGGCGGTGGCGACCCAGATGCTGCCGTCGGTGGCGCGCAGCGCGGCCGGGCCAGCGCCACCGTTGCACTGGGCGCTGCCCATGCCGTCGGCTTCGGCGAACTGCTGGTAGTCCAGGCGATCACCGGTGCCATTGGCCACCGCCTCCATGTCGTCGCGGCGGATGTACACCACGCCGGCGTTGGAGCTGAGCCAGAAATTGCCGTAGCTGTCGACGACCACCTGGAACACCGCGTCCACCGGCAGCCCCTGTCGGCCACCGACGATGCTCAGTTCGCCGCTGCGCAGGCGCCGCACCAGGCCGCGGTCGGTGGCGAACCAAAGCGTGCCGTCGGGGTCCTCGTGCATGCCGAACACGTCCTGGGCGCCGTCCATCGCCGACAGGTCGACCGCGGTGATCTCGTCGCCGCGGATGCGGCCGGCGCCGTTGGACGTGCCGACCCAGAGGCTGTCGTCGGAGGCCTCGAACAGGCTGAGCACGAACTCGCGCGGCAGCCCGTCCTTCTCGCCCAGCACGAGGCTGGTGCCGTCCTTGCGCCGCAGCAGGCCGCGCGAGGTGCCGATCCAAAGCGTGCCGTCGCGGCTCTCGTGCACGGCGCGCACCTGGTTCGCCGGCAGGCCGTCGCCGGCCGTCATCTGCTCGAGCAGCACGCCGTCGCGCCAGCGCAGCAGGCCGGTGGAATAGGTGCCCATCCAGATGTCGCCGGCCTGGTCCTGGGCGATGCTCAGCACCGAGTGCGCGGAGAGTTCCGGAGAATTGGTGACCTGCTCGTCGCGCCAGCGGTCCATGCCGCGGCTGGTGCCGATCAGGATTTCTCCCTCGCGGGTTTGCAGCAGCGCGCGTACGTAGTCATCGGCCAGCCCCTGGTGGCTGTCGATGGTGACGAAGGGCGTGTCGGCGAAGCGCATCAGGCCGGCATTGGTGCCCACCCACAGGCTGCCCTCGCGGTCGGCGAACAGTGAAGCGACGCGGTTGTTGGGCAAGCCGTCGGAGACATCGAAGTGCTCGAGCCCACGGTCGCCGAGCCGGAACAGGCCGCGGCTGACCGTGCCGATCCACAGGCTGCCCTGCTGGTCCACCTGCAGGCTGGCCACCGCCACCGCCGGGAACCCGGCGCCGACCGGTTCGAAGCGGCCGCCGCGGCCCTTGTACAGGCCCTCTTCGGTGCCGACGTACAGCTGGCCGTCGGGCGCCAGCGCCAGGCTGAACACCGCGCCCGCCGGCAGGCCGGCGTCGATGCTGAAGTTCTGGACGCGGTCGCCCTCGATGCGCGCGACGCCGAGGCCGGTGGCGGTCCAGATCGCGCCGGAGCCGTCCTCGACGATGGCGTAGCCGACGTCCGAGCCCAGGCCATTGCCGGTGTTGAAGAGGGTCGCGCCTTCGGGATCGAGCCGGGTGACGCCGCGGCTTTCGGAAGCCACCCAGATGCGGCCGTTGCGGTCCTCGATCGCCGCGAAGGTCTCGTCCTGCGCCAGGCCTTGCTTCGTGGTGTAGGTGGTCCATTCCTCGCCGCGCAGCACGCTGACGCCGCCGCGCGAAGTGGACACCACCAGGCTGCCGGTGGGCCCGACGCTGACCGCGCGGATGCCGCTGTCCTGCAGCGCCGGCACGTTGTTGCGGCCGAAGCTGCGGAACTCCTGGCCGTTGTAGCGCACCACGCCTTCCCAGGTCGCGAACCACAGGTAGCCCTCGGGCGTCTGCGCGATCGAGTTGACCTGGTTGTGCGGCAGGCCGTCGCGGGTGGTCCACACTTCGCGTGCGTAGGCATCCAGCGCCTTCTGCTCCTGCGCCTGGGCCATCGCGGCCGGGGCGGCCACCAGCAGCAGCGTCGCTGCCAGGATGCGGGCAAGGGCGCGCATGGTCAGAGCCCGCCCAGCTTGCCCATGTGCTGGCGGTAGTGCGCCAGCTCCTTCACCGACTCGCGGATGTCGGACAGCGCAGTGTGCGCGCCAACCTTGCTGAAGCTGGCCAGCACGTCCGGCGCCCAGCGGCGCGCGAGCTCCTTGAGGGTCGAGACATCGAGGTTGCGATAGTGGAAATAGCGCTCGAGCCGGGGCATGTGCCGCACCAGGAAGCGGCGGTCCTGGCCGATGGAGTTGCCGCAGATCGGCGACTTGCCGGCCGGCACCCAGTGGGTAAGGAACTCCACCGTCAGCGCCTCGGCCCGGGCCAGGTCCACCTCGCTGTCGAGCACGCGCTGCCACAGGCCCGAGCGTGAATGGGTGTTGCGGTTCCAGTCGTCCATGGCCTCGAGCCGCGCCAGCGGGTGGCGGATGGCGAGTTCAGGACCCTCGGCGAGCACGTTGAGCTGGCTGTCGGTGACGAGGGTCGCGATCTCGAGGATCGTGTCCGTATCCGGATCCAGGCCGGTCATCTCCAGGTCGATCCAGATCAGGTTCTGCTCGTGGCTGGGCATGCGCGGCTGGCGGCAGTGGGGATGGCCGCATCATACTTCAGCCCTGCCCCGCCCGAGATGACGCCGTGAACCCGCAGGACGCCCTGGACCATTACCGCATCCTCACCTCGATGCTGGCGCCAGCGCTGCTGATGGCGGCCACCGGCTCGCTGCTGATCTCGGCCAACAACCGGCTGGCCCGGGTGGTTGACCGGCTCCGTTCGATCATCGCCTCGCTCGAGGGCGGCGACGAGATGAGCCGGCCCGAGCTGGAGGCCCAGATCGCGCGGCACCGCCGCCGCGCCCACCTGGTGCTCAAGGCCTGCCAGATGCTCTACCTCGGGCTGTGCGCCTTCGTAGGCACCAGCCTGGCGCTGGCGGTGGATGCGTTCGCGGGTTTCCGCCTGCCCTACCTGCCCACCGGCCTGGCGGTGGTGGGCGTGATCGGCCTGCTGGTGGCCAGCGTGAACCTGGGGCGCGAAGTGGTGCTGTCGGTGCGCAGCTTCGACCGGGAACTCGACGCCGAACTGGCTCGTCGGCGGCGCTGAGCCCGGCGGCGCCGGCCCGCGCGCGCTTGCCGCGGCCGTTGCCCGGCTAGCCTGTGCCGCCTGGCTGGCCCTTGCCGCGCTTGCGGCGGAAGTAGTTCGTCAGCCGGGCCCCGGCTTCGTCGCCGAGCACGCCACCCTGCACCGCCACACGGTGGTTGTGGCGCGGGTCTTCTAGCAGGTCGAAGACGCTGCCGGCGGCGCCGGTCTTGGGGTCGCGGGCGCCGAACACCACGCGGGCGACACGGGCATGCACCATCGCCATGGCGCACATTGCGCAGGGCTCCAGCGTCACGTACAGAGTGCAGCCGAGCAGCCGGTGGTTGCCAAGCTGGCGGCCGGCCTCGCGCATGGCGACGATCTCGGCGTGCGCGCTCGGATCGCACTCGCCGATGTTCCGGTTGAAACCCTCGGCCAGCAGCGCGCCGTCCGGTCCGACCACGAGCGCGGCCACGGGCACCTCGTCATGCTCCCGCTCGGCCTTGTCGGCCAGCGCGAGCGCCTGCTGCATCCATTCTTCGTCGGCGCGGACCATGGCCCGTCCCGTCATTCCCACTCGATGGTGGCGGGAGGCTTGCCGCTGATGTCGTAGACGACGCGGGAGACGCCGCGCAGTTCGTTGATGATGCGGCGGGAGCAGTCGTCCAGGAGCTCGTAGGGAAGGTGGGCCCAGTGGGCGGTCATGAAGTCGACCGTCTCCACCGCGCGCAGGGCGATCACCCACTCGTAGGCGCGGGCGTCGCCAACCACGCCCACCGACTTCACCGGCAGGAACACCGCGAAGGCCTGGCTGGTCTTGTCGTACCAGCCCGACTTGCGCAGCTCGTCGATGAAGATCGCATCGGCCCTCGCCAGCAGCTCGGCGTACTCGGGCTTGACCTCGCCCAGGATGCGCACGCCCAGGCCGGGGCCCGGGAACGGATGCCGGTAGACCATCTCGCGCGGCAGGCCGAGCTCGACGCCGATGCGGCGGACCTCGTCCTTGAACAGCTCGCGCAGCGGCTCCACGAGGCCGAGCTTCATGTGCTCGGGCAGGCCGCCGACGTTGTGGTGGCTCTTGATGACGTGGGCCTTGCCGGTCTTGCTGCCGGCCGACTCGATCACGTCGGGGTAGATCGTGCCCTGCGCCAGCCACTGGATGTTCTCGAGCTTGGCGGCTTCCTCGTCGAAGATCTCGACGAACAGGCGGCCGATGATCTTGCGCTTGGCCTCGGGCTCGTCGACGCCCTTGAGCGCGGCGAAATAGCGGTCGGCCGCGTTCACGCGGATCACCTTCACGCCCATGTGCTCGGCGAACATCGCCATCACCTGGTCGCCCTCCTGCCAGCGCAGCAGGCCGGTGTCCACGAACACGCAGGTCAGGCGCGGGCCGATGGCCTTGTGCAGCAGCGCCGCGACCACCGAGGAATCGACGCCGCCGGACAGGCCCAGCAGCACGTTGCCCTCGCCGATCTGCGCGCGCACGCGCTCGATCTGGTCTTCGATGATGTTGGCCGCGGTCCACAGCGTGTCGCAGCCGCAGATGTCCACCGCGAAGCGGCGCAGCATCTGCTCGCCCGACTTGGTGTGGGTGACCTCGGGGTGGAACTGCACGCCGTACCAGCGGCGCGCGTCGTCGCCCATGGCGATGATGGGCACCGCGCCGGTGCGAGCCGTGACCTGGAAGCCCGGCGGGATCGCGGTGACGCGGTCGCCGTGGCTCATCCACACGTCCAGCCGCGGCGGGCTGCCGGCGTGGTCCTTGAGGTCATCGAGCAGGCCGCACTGCGCGACCACCTCGACCTCGGCATAGCCGAACTCGCGGTGGTGGCCGGCTTCGACCTGGCCGCCAAGCTGCATCGCCATCGTCTGCATGCCGTAGCAGATGCCCAGGATCGGCACGCCGGCCTCGAACACTTCCTTGGGCGCGCGCGGCGAGCCGGCCTCGACCGTGGACTCCGGGCCACCCGAGAGGATGATGCCCTTGGGCGCGTACTTCGCGATCTCGGCCGGGTCGTGGTCCCAGGCCCAGATCTCGCAGTAGACGCCGAATTCGCGGATCCGGCGGGCGATCAGCTGCGTGTATTGCGCGCCGAAGTCTAGGATCAGGATCTTGTCGCTGTGGATGTCGGTCATTAGGGCAGGAACTAGTGAAGAGGAAATAGGAACTAGTAAGAGCGGGAAGGTCGCGATGGTGGGGTCAGCGCGAGTTGCGCCTTTACTAGTTCCTAGTTCCTAGTTCCTAGTTCCTAGTTTCCAGCCCCCACCCTTCAACCCATCCGGTAATTGGGCGGTTCCTTCGTGATCTGAACATCATGCACATGCGCCTCGCGCGTGCCGGCATTGGTGACGCGGACGAACTTCGGCCGCGTGCGCATCTCCTCGATGGTCGCGCAGCCGACGTAGCCCATCGAGGCGCGGATGCCGCCGGCGAGCTGGTGCACGATGTTGCGCAGCAGGCCGCGGTAGGGCACGCGGCCTTCGATGCCTTCCGGCACCAGCTTGTCGGCGTCGGAGGCGTCCTGGAAGTAGCGGTCCTTGCTGCCCTGCTCCATCGCGCCCAGCGAGCCCATGCCGCGGTAGCTCTTGTAGCTGCGGCCCTGGAACAGCTCGACCTCGCCCGGGGCCTCCTCGGTGCCGGCGAACAGGCCGCCGATCATGATGGTGCTGGCGCCGGCCACCAGGGCCTTGGCGATGTCGCCCGAGTAGCGGATGCCGCCGTCGGCGATCAGGGGGATGCGGCCCTTGAGCGCCTCGGCGACCATGCCCACCGCGGTGATCTGCGGCACGCCGACGCCGGCGACGATGCGGGTGGTGCAGATGGAGCCGGGGCCCACGCCGACCTTCACCGCGTCGGCACCGGCGTCGAACAACGCCAGCGCGGCGTCGCCGGTGACGATGTTGCCGCCGATGACCTGCAGGTTCGGGAAGTTCTTCTTGACCCAGGCCACACGGTCGATGACGCCCTGCGAGTGGCCATGGGCGGTGTCCACCACCACCACGTCCACGCCGGCCGCCGCCAGTGCGGCGATGCGCGCCTCGGTGTCGCCGCCGACGCCGACCGCGGCGCCGACCAGCAGCTGCTCGTCGGCGTCCTTGGCGGCGAACGGGTTGTCGCGCGCCTTCTGGATATCCTTGACGGTGATCAGGCCGCGCAGCGCGAAGCTGTCGTCCACCACCAGCACCTTCTCGATGCGGTACTTGTGCATCAGCTGCAGGACTTCGTCGTCGGAGGCGCCTTCGCGCACCGTCACCAGCTTGTCCTTGCGGGTCATGATGTTGCGGACCGGATCGTCGAGCTTCTTCTCGAAGCGCATGTCGCGGCTGGTGACCAGGCCCACGAGCTGGCCGCCGTCCACCACCGGCACGCCGGAGATGTTGCGGGCACGGGTGAGGCGGAGCACTTCGCCGATGGTGGTATCCGGGCCGACGGTGAAGGGCTCGCGGATCACGCCGGCCTCGAAATTCTTCACCTGGGCGACGTGCGCGGCCTGCTGCTGCACCGACATGTTCTTGTGGATGATGCCGATGCCGCCGAGCTGGGCCATGGCGATGGCCAGGCGCGCTTCGGTGACGGTGTCCATGGCGGCGGACACGATCGGCAGGTTCAGTGAGATGCCGCGGGTGAGCTGGGTGCCCAGGCTGACGTCCTTGGGCAGGACGGCCGAGTGCGCGGGAACGAGGGATACGTCGTCGAAGGTCAGCGCTTCGGCCTGGATGCGCAGCATGGAGCGGCTCCGGGGATTGGGAAGCGCGCAATTATAGCCGGGTCGCGCCTCCCCCGGACAGAACACTGTAGGGGCGCCGGCTACAGGAGGCCGAGGGACAGCGCGGGCCACCAGGTGATCAGGGCCACGGCCGCGGCCAGCACCAGGAAGAACGGGATGCAGGCCCGCACCAGCGCCAGCACCGGCTTGCCGAAGCGGTAGGCGGCGATGAACAGGTTCATGCCCACCGGCGGGGTGAAGTAGCCCAGCTGCAGGTTGGCTAGCATGACCACCCCCAGGTGCACCGGGTGGATGCCGAAGCCGGCGGCCACCGGCAGCAGCAGCGGGGTCAGGATCACCACGGCCGAGAAGATGTCCAGCAGCATGCCCACCGCCAGCAGGAACAGGTTGAGCAGCAGCAGGAAGACCCACGGGCTCTCGACGTGCTCGCTCAGGGCGGCAAACAGGGTGGCCGGCACCTCCTGGTCCACCAGCCAGTTCGACAGCGCCAGCGCGGCGCCGAGGATCAGCAGGATGGCGCCGACCAGGCGCATGGACTCAGCCATGACTTCGGGCAGCTTTCCGAAGCTAATTTCCTTTTTAATCAAAACAGTTACGACTAAAACATAAAGTGCCGTAACAGCTGCTGCCTCGCTCGCCGCCAGCGCGCCGGTATAGATGCCGCCCAGCACGATCACCGGCAGCGGCAGCTCCCACGCCGTTTCGCGCAGGGCCCGCGCCAGTTCGGCGGTGTCGAAGCGATGCCGGGACCGGGTCACGCCCCGCCCCACCCACATCGCGTGCAGGGACAGCATCGCCACCATCAGCAGGCCCGGCACCAGTCCGGCCAGGAACAGGTCGGGGATGGTCACCGGCGGGTCCGAGCCCATCTGCCCGGCCACGAAGCCGTAGAGGATCAGCGGCAGCGAGGGCGCGAACAGCAGGCCCAGGCTGCCCGCCGCCGTCACCAGGCCCAGGCTGTAGCGTTCGCCGTAGCCGGCCTGCCGCAGCGCCGGGTACAGCAGGGCGCCCAGCGCCACGATGGTGACGCCCGAGGCCCCGGTGAAGGCGGTGAAGAAGGCGCTGGCGACGATGGCCACGATCGCCAGTCCGCCGGGCAGCCAGCCCAGCAGCGCGTTCGACAGCCGGACCAGGCGCTTGGGCGCGCCGCTTTCGCCCAGCAGGTAGCCGGCCAGCGTGAACAGCGGAATCGCGATCAGCCCGGGCATGTCGCCCAGGCGATAGAACTCGATGGTGACGGCGATCAGGTCGTAGCCGGCCAGGTGGAAGCCCAGCATCGCGATCGCGGCGATCACCGCGAACAGCGGCATGCCCAACGCCGCCAGCACCAGGATGACGGCCAGCCCGAGGCCGAGGCTCATGGACCGCCCTCGCCCATCACGGCGTGCACCGGTGTCGGCAGCGCGGCGGCCACCAGGAAGCGAAGCCCCATCAGCCCGAAGCCGACCGGCAGCGCCAGCATCGGCACCCAGCTCGGGATGCCGGCGACGAAGGGTACCGGTGCCTCGCGTTCCAGCCCGACCAGGCCCCAACCGAGCCAGGCCAGCCAAAGCGCCACCACCGCGGCGGCCAGCTGGGCAATGACCCAGAGCACGCGCTGGGCGCCGGCCGGCAGCGCCCGCGGCAGCGCATCAATGGCGATGTGCTTGCCGGTGCGGGTGGCGCCCAGCGCGCCCAGCAGCGCCAGCCACAGGACGCCGGCGCGGCTCACCGGCTCGGCCCAGTCGAGCCCGGAATCGAACACCAGCCGAAGTGCTATCTGCGCGACCGAAAGCAGCAGCAGCGCGCCCAGCAGGCTCGCCAGCAGCGCGTCCTCGACCCGGTGCAGGCGGCCCAGCCAGCGCTGGAGCATCAGCGCGCCCGGTACTCGGCCAGCGCGCGGCGCACCGCGGCAAGGACTTCGGGCGAAATCTTCTGCTGCGCCTCCAGCTCGGTGACCAGCTTCGCGCCTAGCGCCTGCCAGCGGCGGGCCTCGGCCGGATCCATCGGCGACACCTTCAGGCCCTGCTTCTTCATCGCCTCTAGCGCCGCGGCGTCGTCGCGGCGGGTGTTCACGTCCATGCGCCGGCCGGCCTCGGCGAAGGCCTTGGACAGCACCGCCTGGTCGGCCGGGGCGATCTTCTTCCAGGCCTTGTCGTCCACCACCAGGTAGCCGACCACGAAGGTCAGCGGCAGGTCGACCATGTGCTTCATCTTGCCGTGCCACTGCAGCACCACCGCGCCGCTGGGCGTGTTGACCACGGTGTCCACCAGACCCGTCTGCAGGCTGGTGAACACGTCGCCGATCGGCAGCGGGATGGTGCTGACGCCGCCCATCTCGAAGATGCGCGCGGCCACCGTGTCGTTCTGTGGCACCCAGAGCTTGCGGCCGCCCAGCTCGCCCGAACTTCCCAGCGGCTTGTCGCCCATCAGGTAGGCGAAGCCGAGGCCGGACACGCCCAGCATGCGGATGCCGCGCTCCTCGAAGCCCTTGGCAAGCATCGGGTCGACGGTCTTGCGCACGTGCTCGATCTCGTCCCAGGACGACACCAGGAACGGCAGGCTGTAGACCGGCGCGTCGGGATAGACCAGCGACAGCTCGCTCGAGGTCAGGATGCCGCCCTGCAGCTGGCCCAGGCGCATCTTGCGCAGCACCACGGCGTCGTTGCCCATCACGCCGCCGGGGTAGAACTTGACGTCGACGCGGCCGTCGGTGCCGGCCTTGACCTCGGCGGCGGCGGCGCGCAGCTCCCGCATCCAGGCCGAGCCGTCGGGCGCCAACGTGGCGATCTTGATCGTCTGCGCGGCCGCCGGCGCGGCGAAGGCGAAGGCCAGCCCGAAGGCGAGCATGACGCGGGCGAGTCGGGCGTGCATCAGGGGCGGATCCTCAGAAATAGTCCTTGCCGCTTTCCACCAGCGCCTCAGCGCGCTGTTGGGCCAGCACATTCATCAACGTAAAGCCGGGCTCGACGGGGTCGGCTGCCAGCACTTCCTCCAGCAGGCGGTCGTGCAGTGCCTGGTCGAACAGCAGGCGCGCGAAGTACTCGGCCATCAGGGTCTTGGCGTAGAGGTTGCGGCCGCCGGAGAGCGCCTGCGCCTGCTCGAAGTGCTGGCGGCCGCGCGCCGGCTGGCCGCCGATGGCCTCCGGGCGCAGCGAGTGCAAGACGCCGAGGTAGACGTGCGGCATGCCGCGGGCGTGGCCCGGGTCGGTGGCCACCACCTTGTCCAGCAGCGCCTGCACCTTGGGCAGATCGGCGATCGCACCCCAGTCCTCGCTGTTGGCCTGCAGGAAGCCGACCCAAGCGGCGGCCAGCGCATAGTGGCCGGCGACGTCCTTGGCCGGCGCGGCCGCGAGCGCGGCGTTGAAGGTCCCGATGTCGGCGTCGATGGCCTCGCACAGGCGCGCATCCTGCGCGCAGGTGCCACGGCGGGCGTAATCCATCGCCTTGGCGGCCAGCCGGCGGGAGCGCGCCTTGTCGTCGCCGGTGAAGTTGCCGGCGTAGGCGCCGTTGAGTTCGGCGGCGGCGAACAGCAGGCCGGCGTTGCGGCGGTCACCGGGCGCCTGGCCTTCCACCAGGCCGTCGATCAGCAGCAGGTAGGCCGGCAGGCCGTCGCGCACCGTGGCCGGGTCGTTGCTGTTGGTGATGGCGCTGCCCAGTTGGGCCGCCAGCTGGTCGCTGGCGCGGCCGACCAGCGTGGCGCAGCCGGCGAGCAACAGCGCGGCGGCGCTCAGGACCAGCAGCTTGGGCGCAAGGCGTCGGGTCATGGCCATGAGTCTCGATGCTCGGGCGTCATCATGACGCGACGGTGGCATCGGAGGCGTCGGCGGCCTCGAGCGTGTTCTGCATCAAGGTGGCCACGGTCATCGGCCCCACCCCGCCCGGCACCGGCGTGATCCAGGAGGCGCGCTCGAAGGCGGCGTCGAAACCAACGTCGCCGACCAGCCGGCCGTCGTCGAGGCGATTGATGCCGACATCGATGACCACCGCGCCCGGTTTCACCCATTCACCCGGGACCAGGCCCGGGCGGCCGACCGCGACCACCAGGATGTCGGCCTCGCGCACGTGGCGCTCGAGCACCTCGCGCGGCGTGAACTTGTGGCAGCTGGTGGTGGTGCAGCCGGCGATCAGCAGCTCCAGCGCCATGGGCCGGCCGACGTGGTTGCTGACGCCAACGATGGTGGCGCTTTGCCCGCGCACGGGCCGGTCGGTGTAGGCCAGCAGCGTGGTGATGCCGCGCGGCGTGCAGGGCCGCAGGCCGAACTGGCGCAGCGCCAGGTGGCCGACGTTCTCCGGGTGGAAGCCGTCGACGTCCTTGCGCGGGTCGATGCGGTGGATCAACCAGGTGGCGTCGCGGTTCCCGGGCAGCGGCAGCTGCACCAGGATGCCGTGGATGGCCGGGTCGGCGTTGAGGCGGTCGATCAGCGCGGCCAATTCGGCGTCGGTGGTCTCCGCGGGCAGGTCGTAGTCGATGGCGCGGATGCCGACCTTCTTGGCGGCGCGGCGCTTGTTGCGCACGTACACGGCGGAGGCCGGGTCCTGGCCCACCAGCACCACGGCCAGGCCGGGGGCGGGCTTGCCGGCCGCGATTCGGGCCTGCACCCGGCGGGCGAGGTCGTCGAGCAGGGCGTCGGCGATGCCTTTGCCGTCGAGGATGCGGGCGGTCATGGCGCTCCGGGGACAGTGGGGGCGGCCCCGCGCGGGCGGGTCCGGGTCGCGAAGTGCGATTATCCCCGAACCCTTCCCTGCCCGGCTACCGGAAAATGACCGACACCACCGCTTTCGAGGCCGCCGCGTTCCGCCGGCTGGTCGCCCACCTTCGGCAGCGCACCGACGTGCAGAACATCGACCTGATGATCCTCGCGGGCTTTTGCCGCAACTGCCTGTCGAACTGGTACGAGGAAGCCGCCGCGGCCGCCGGCACTCCGATCGGCAAGGACGCCGCCCGCGAGGCCATCTACGGCATGCCCTTCCCCGAGTGGAAGGCGAAGTACCAGCCCGAGGCCACGCCCGAACAGCTCGCCGCCTTCGAAGCCGCCCGCCGCGCGCATCCCTGATGACACCCTGTGGGAGGGACTAAAGTCCCTACCAAAAAAAACGCCCCGGCCAATCGACCGGGGCGGTAAATCCCACTGACGGGAGAGAGATCTCGGATCAGGCGCGCTTGCGCGACCGGGTCGGGGCGCGCTTGGCGCGGGCCTTGCGCTTGGCCGGGGCACGCTTTACGCCCAGCTTCACCAGCACCGGCGCCAGCGCGGTTTCGACCTGGGCACGGGCCTGGCGTACGAAGGTCTCGGCCTGGGCGCGGGCCTGGCAGGCAATGGTTTCGGCCTGGCCGAGCTTGGCCTGGGCCTGCTTGCGGCCCAGCGAGACCGCACCGATGCCGGCCAGGATGACGGCACGCGGGCTGATCGGGGTCTTGCGGGCGGAGCTGCGACGGCGGGTCGGGGTCGAGCGGGTCATGGGACACCTCGTGGCGATGGCCGGGATGGCCGTTCGCCCTTGAGTCTGTTCCGCCGCACCCGAGCAATCACACTAGCCGCGCTTGCGGCCCGCCGGGCCCCGCGACATGCTGGCCTCCCCTGCACGGAGACCCGCCATGGCTGCGAAGAAATCGACCTGGGCCAAGTTCCCGCACGAGGCCAAGGCCTTTGACCAGGCCGGCGACAAGCTGAAAAAGGCCTGGCCGTCGCTGCATGCCGGGGACTGCGAGCCCTTCCCCGACGACAAGCGTGCCGCCGCCCTGATCAAGGCGGCCGGCAAGGCCGCGCCGAAGGGGCTGGACGCCGCCGCGCTGTCCGAAGCGCTGCAGGACGCGTGGCGCGCCTTCCACCGCGGTGATTTCCAGCAGGCGTTCGAAGCGGGCTCGGCCCTCGGCCCGGTCGGCGCCTCTGTCGCCTGCAAGGCGCTGGCCATCCACGCGACGCACCTGGTCGAGGACGAGGACGAGCAGCTCGCGCGCTACGAGCAGGCCGGGAAGCTGGCCGAGGCCGCGGTGGCGGCGCTGCCGGACGAGGCCAACAGCCACTACCGCTATGCCCACGCAATGGGCCGCTACAGCCAGGGCATCTCGATCGCCAAGGCCCTGAAGATGGGCCTGGCCACGAAGGTCAGGAAAGCGCTTGAAGCGACGCTCGAGCTCGCGCCCAAGCACGCCGAGGCGCACACCGCGCTGGGCCTCTACCACGCCGAGATCATCAGCAAGATCGGCGCCCTGGTCGGCGGCATGACCTACGGCGCCAAGGCCAGCGAGGCCGAGAAGCACCTGGCCACGGCGCTCAAACTGACGCCCGACTCCCCCATCGCCCACTTCGAGCACGGCAACCTGCTGCTGCTCCTGCACGGCGACAAGAAGGAAGACGCCGCCGCCACTGCGTACGAAAAGGCCGGCAAGCTCAAGCCCAAGGACGCGATGGAAAAGCTCGACGCCGAGTTCGCCAAGGCCCAGCTCGAATAATCCGGCGCAAAAAAATGGCCACCCGGAGGTGGCCATTTCCCTGAAACTGGTGGGCGGTACAGGGCTTGAACCTGTGACCCTCGCCGTGTGAAAGCGATGCTCTACCGCTGAGCTAACCGCCCGGAAGAGAGCGCGAATCTTACGTGTCCCGCCCCCGGGCGGTCAAGAACGCGGCTCACTGCTGCTTGCTGGCCTGCATTTCCGAGGCCTTGGCGGGGGGTGAGAAGGATTCCGCCCGGGCCTGGTCCCAGAACACCTGGAACACCGGGTGCTCGGGCACGGCCTCGAGCAGCTGCCCCGGCGGCACGAAGTGGTGCAGCTTCGCCAGCGCGCGCACCTCGGTGGACGAGACCCGGCGGATGATGTGCTCCGGCCCGATCTCCAGCGGGTGGCGCAGGCCGGCGGCGGCCAGCAGCTCCTTCAGCGCCGCCAGCGTGTTGCGGTGGAAATTGGCCACGCGAACCGCCTTGCCGTCCGGGTCCAGCGCCGCCTGCCGGTTCGGGTCCTGGGTGGCGATGCCGGTCGGGCAGCGGTCGGTGTGGCAGCTCTGCGATTGGATGCAGCCCAGCGCGAACATGAAGCCGCGCGCCGCGTTCACCCAGTCCGCGCCCAGCGCCAGCGTGCGGGCGATGTCGAAGGCGGTGACGATCTTGCCGGCCGCGCCGATCCTGATCTTCGAGCGCAGGTCGAGGCCGACCAGGGTGTTGTGCACCAGCAGCAGCGCCTCGCGCATCGGCGCACCCACGTGGTCGGTGAACTCCAGCGGCGCCGCCCCGGTGCCGCCCTCGCCGCCGTCCACCACGATGAAATCGGGCAGGATGCCGGTCTGCTTCATTGCCTTGGCGATCGCGAACCACTCCCACGGGTGGCCTATGGCCAGCTTGAAGCCGGTGGGCTTGCCGCCCGAGAGCGTGCGCAGCCGGTCGATGAACTGCAGCAGTTCGACCGGCGTCGAGAACGCCGAATGCGCCGCCGGCGAATGGCACTCCACGCCTTGCGGCACGCCGCGCGCCGCGGCGATTTCGGCGCTGACCTTGGCCGCCGGCAGGATGCCGCCCTGCCCCGGCTTGGCGCCCTGGCTGAGCTTGAGCTCGATCATCTTCACCTGCGGGTCGCAGGCATTGATGCGGAACTTCTCCTCGTCGAAGCCGCCTTCTGCGTTGCGGCAGCCGAAGTAGCCGGAGCCGATCTCCCACACCAGGTCGCCGCCGTGCTCGCGGTGGTAGCGCGATATCGAGCCTTCGCCGGTGTCATGGTAGAAGCCACCGAGCTTCGCGCCCTGGTTCAGCGCACGGATCGCGTTGGCCGACAGCGAGCCGAAGCTCATCGCCGAGATGTTGAACACGCTGGCCGAATACGGCTGCGCGCGGCCCTCGCCGATGGTGATGCGGAAGTCGTGCGAGTCGATGCGCGTGGGCTGCAGCGAGTGGTTCATCCACTCGTACTTGTCGCCGTAGACATCGCGCTGGGTGCCGAACGGCCGCTTGTCCAGCACGTCCTTCGCCCGCTGGTAAATGATGGCGCGCTGCTGCCGCGAGAAGGGAAGCTCGACCGTGTCCGACTCGATGAAGTACTGCCGAATCTCCGGCCCGATCGATTCCAGCCCGTAGCGAAAGTGCGCCGTGACCGGGAAATTGCGCCGCAGGGCCTGCTTGCGCTGCAGCAGGTCCCAGGTTCCCAGCAGTGAAAGCCCACCGAAGATGGCCAGCCCCCAGCCTGCGATCGGCGTCAGCGTCACCGCATAGCCGAAGGCGATCGTCAGGAGCAGGCAGGCAGCGAACGGCCAATAGCGGGAAGGCAGCATGGGCAGCTCCGGTTCAGGCGGTGGGGCGTGACTTGAGCACGCGGTAGACGTCCCAGAAACCAACGACGGCGATGCCCGCGATCACCAGGTAGACCGACTGCACGACGAGGCTCGCCGCCCAGGCCATGTCGCCGTCGCCCATGTCCACGGCCCGGTAGACCCACGGCACCGTCCAGCGCGCGAGGATGCCGGCGACGAAGCTGGCGGCCACGATGGCGAACCCAAGGATGCGCGTTCGCTGCCAGCACGCCGCCAGAAGCAGCACCGCCGCCAGGTCCACCGCGAAATACAGCAACCCCATCAGCCACATCGACATCGCCGCGCTACTCCCCTGCGTGCGTGGTGCCCGGGGTGGGGGTCGAACCCACATGGCCTCGCGGCCGGGGGATTTTAAGTCCCATGCGTCTACCAGTTTCGCCACCCGGGCGTCTCGCGATGGTGCCGCATGCGGGCGTGCGTCGCCAGCGCGGGCAAAAAAAAGCCCCGCCAGAGCGGGGCTTTGAACACTGGAGGCCGAGGTCGGAATTGAACCGGCGTACGCGGATTTGCAGTCCGCTGCATAACCACTCTGCCACCCGGCCGGATAGCGTTGCCGGAAGCTTAGCGCGTCCGACGGCGGTTGCCACCGCCTTAAAAAACAAAACCCCGGCGGGCGGGGTTTTGTCTGGAACTGGAGCGGGAAACGAGACTCGAACTCGCGACCCCGACCTTGGCAAGGTCGTGCTCTACCAACTGAGCTATTCCCGCAAGAGACGCGCATTTTGGGGGAAGGCCCGGAGGGTGTCAACACCCTTTTTCAATTCAGCCCTTCTTCCGCATGGTCGGCCAGGCCGCGTGCAGGTAGTCGAAGCCCGACCACAGGGTCAGGGCCGCCGCGATCGCCAGCAGCCACTCGCCGATCCGGAACACCGGCAGGCCCAGCAGGTCTTCCTGGAACAGCAGGCAGCTGATGGCCACCATCTGCACGATGGTCTTGAGCTTGCCCAGCGCCGCGACCTTGACCAGGCCGTGCGCGCCTACCTGCGCCATCCACTCGCGCAGGGCCGAGATGGTGATCTCGCGGCCGATGATCACGGCGCTGAGCAGGGCCATCCACGGGGTGTCGTGCCGCTCCACGACCAGCAGCAGCGCGAAGGCCACCGTCAGTTTGTCGGCCACGGGGTCGAGGAAGGCGCCGAAGGCCGAGTACATGCCGTAGCGCCGGGCGATCCAGCCGTCGAGCCAGTCGGTGAGCGCGCCGAAGATGAAGATGCCGGCGACCGCGAGGTTGGTCCAGCCGTACGGCAGGTAGAACACGACCACCATCACCGGGATCAGCAGGATCCGCATCAGCGTCAGCATGGTGGGGATGGTGAGGGTCACGGTGTCCTGCTCAGGCTTCGTTCCGGGGCGATTGTGCCTCAAGACCGTGCAGGGCGGCGTAGATGCGCTGGGCCAGCGCGTCGTTGACGCCCTCGACGCGGGCGATTTCCTCGGCGCCCGCGGCCTTGAGACCGGCCAGGCCGCCGAAGTGCTTGAGCAGGCTGGCGCGCCGGCGCGGGCCGATGCCGGGGATGTCCTCGAGCCGGCTGGTCTCGCGTGTTTTCTGGCGCTTGCCGCGGTGGCCAGTGATGGCGAAGCGGTGGGCCTCGTCGCGAACCTGCTGCACCAACTGCAGGCCCGGCGACGCCGCGCCCGGACGCAGCTCGCGGCCGTCGGGCAGCACCAGCGCCTCGTGGCCGGCGCGGCGCGCCTCGCCCTTGGCCACCCCGACCATGGCCACGCCCTGCACGCCCAGTTCGTCCAGCACCGCGCGGGCCTGGGCCAACTGGCCGGCGCCACCGTCGATCAGCAGCAGGTCGGGCAGCACCCCCTCTTCCACGCCGCGACGGAACCGGCGCTCCAGCGCCTGGTGCATGGCCGCGTAGTCGTCGCCGGGCTCGATGCCGGTGATGTTGTAGCGCCGGTACTGCCCGCGCACCGGCCCTTCGCCGTCGAACACCACGCACGAGGCCACGGTGGCCTCGCCCATCGTGTGGCTGATGTCGAAGCATTCGATGCGCGTGGGCGGCTCGCCCAGGCCAAGCAGCTCCTGCAGCGACAGCAGCCGCGCGCGTTGGCTGGCGCTGCTGGCGGCCTCGGTGGCCAGGGCCAGGGCCGCGTTCTGTCGGGCAATCTCGAGGTAGCGCGCACGTTCGCCGCGCACCGACGACTTCAGCTCGACCTTGCGCCCGGCCTGCGCACTGAAGACCTCCTGCAGCAGCGCCTCGTCGGCGATGGCGTGGCTGAGCACGATCTCGCGCGGCGGCCGCTGTTCCAGGTAGTACTGCGCCACGAACGCACCCAGCACTTCCTCCGGGCTCTCGGCGCCATTGGGCCGCGGGAAGAAGCTGCGCGTGCCCTGGTTCAGGCCGTTGCGGAAGGCCATCAGCAGCACGCAGGCCGCGCCCTGCTCCATCGCCAGCGCCAGTACGTCCATCTCGACCTGCTCGCCCTCGACGTACTGGCGGGCCTGGATCTTGCGGATGCCGGCGATCTGGTCGCGCAGCACCGCGGCCTGCTCGAACTCGAGCCGCTGGCTGGCCTCGTCCATCGCCCTGCCCAGTTCGTCCACCAGCTCGCTGCTGCGGCCCTCCAGGAACAGCACGGCGCGGCGCACGGTGGCGTCGTACTCGCGGGTGGGCACCAGGCCGACGCAGGGCGCGCTGCAGCGGCCGATCTGGTGCTGCAGGCAGGGCCGGCTGCGGTTGCGGAACACGCTGTCCTCGCAGCTGCGCAGCTTGAACAGCTTGAACATCAGGTCCAGCGTCTCGCGCACCGCACCCGAGCTCGGATAAGGCCCGAAGTAGCGGCCCGCCATCGCCCGCGGCCCGCGGTGGTAGCCCAGCTTCGGCCAGGTCTCGTCGGTGAGCAGGATGTGCGGGTAACTCTTGTCGTCGCGCAGCAGCACGTTGTAGCGCGGGCGCAGCGACTTGATCAGCTGGTTCTCGAGGATCAGCGCCTCGCTCTCGGTGCGCGTCACCGTCACTTCGATGCGGGCGATCTGCGCCACCATCAGCGCGATCCGCCGCGACGGCAACTCCTTGAGGAAATAGCTGCCGACGCGCTTCTTCAGCGACAGCGCCTTGCCGATGTAGAGCACCTGCCCGTCCGCGCCGTACATGCGATAGACGCCGGGCGCGGGGGTCAGGTCGCGGACGAAGGCCTTGCCGTCGAACGGGGCCGGCGCCTCGCCGGCGGGCGGTTTCGCCTCGGCGGTCATTCGCCGATCGGCAGGCGGCCGAGCTTGCCGCTGGCCAGGTCGAAGCGCAGCACTTCGTGTGCGCCGGTGTTGGCGATCCACAGCGAACCGGCGCCGGCGGCGAGCGCGGCCGGCTGGTCCAGCGGCTGCGGCAGGTCGTGCGTGCTCATGTCGCCCCCGCCCAGGCGCAGCCTGCGCAGGCTGCCGTTGTAGCTGTCGGCGACCCACAGCACCGGCGAGCCCGGATCAAGCGCCAGCGCCATCGGCAGCTGCATGCGGGCCTCGCGGCGCTGGCCGTCGTGCTCGCCGAATTCATACAGCCCCTGCCCGACCAGCGTCTGCACCTGGCCCTGCGCGACCTGGATGGCGCGGATGGCGGAGGTGGCCGAATCGGCGACGTACAGCGTCTGCTGCACCAGGGCCAGCCCGGTCGGGTGCGCGAACATCGCGCTGCGCACCGGGCCATCGACGATGCCCAGCTCGCCGGTGCCGGCCAGCAGGCGCAGGCGGGCCTGGGCCAGGTCGTATTCCCAGACCTGGTTGCTGCCGGCCATGGCCAGGTACAGGCGGTCCAGGGTGCCGGTGACGTCGCACGGCTGGTTCAATGACAGCGTGGCGTCGCCGACCTGCTGGCCTTCGCGCACCGGGCCGGGGCGGCCGTTGCCGAGCACGGTCTCAACCGCGCCGTCGAGCAGGCGGATGCGGCGCAGGGCGTGGTTGCCGGCGTCGGCGACGTAAAGCGATTCGCGGACGAGGCACATGCCGCGCGGATTCCGGAACGCGGCGATGTCGGCCGGACCGTCGAGGTAGTCGCCGTGCCCGGTGCCGAACTCGCGCAGCACCCGCCCCGAGTGCGTGCACTCGAGGATGCGGTGGTGGCTGGTATCGGCGACGTAAAGATGGTTTTCGCCCACGGCCAGGCCGGCCGGAAAGGCCAGCGGCAGCCGCGATTCGCCACCCGTGCGGCGCGGCGGTTCGACCGGGCGCACGGCGCCACCCACTTCATCGATCAGGCCGGCGATGGCGGCGTCCAGCGCCGGGCCCTGGTGGTCGCCGGCCAGCACCTGGCGCAGGCGGCCGCGGGTATCCACCAGCGCCACCGACGGCCAGGACTGGATGCCGTAGTGCTGCCACGCGCTCCAAGCGCGGTCGTTGGCTACCGGGAAGGTCAGGCCAAGGCGATTGGCGGCCTTGAGCACCAGCCGGCCATCAAGCTCGGAGTCGAACTTGGGCTGGTGGATGCCCAGCACCGACAGCGCCACCGGGTAGCGCGCCTGCAGGCGCATCAGCTCGTCGAGCAGGTTGTGGCAGTACGCCGAAGCGGCGTTCCAGAACACCAGCGCCAGCACGTGTCCCTGCTGCGCGGCGACCGACTGGCGGTCGGCGTTGAGCCACTGCAGGCTCGGCGACAGTTCGGGAGCGGCTTGCTGGGCCTGCGACATGGGGGGCTTCCGTCCGGGGGTCGCGGCATTATGCCTGCGGCGCGAGTTTGCGCAGCAGGCCTTGCGCGGCGGCGCGCGCGAGGTGGCAGGTGGCGTCGAAGCCTGCGGCATTGCCGTAGTAAGGATCGGGCACGTCTTCATCCGCTACCCCGCACCAGGCCAGGGCCAGGTGGAGTTCAGCGCGGTTGTCGGCAGGGGCGTGCTGGTGCAGCCAGCGCAGGTTGTCGCGGTCGGCGGCAAGGATCAGGTCGAAGGCGTGGAAATCCCCGGGCTGCACGGCGCGGGCCCGCTGCCCCCGGATGTCGATGCCATGGCGGGCGGCGGCCGCGATGGCGCGCGGGTCCGGTGGTTCACCCGCGTGCCAGCCGCCGGTACCGGCGGAATCGAGGCGAACGCGATGCCCCTGCCCGGCCGTCGCCAGGACGTGGCGCGCCCAGCCTTCCAGCAGCGGCGAGCGGCAAATATTCCCCATGCAAACAAACAATATATTCAATAGGATAGGTTAACTATCTAATCTAAATTATTGGAAAGGGCGCGACGCTCGGCCCGGGCCAGGTCGGCCTCGGTATCCACGCCCGGCGGGAACGGAACCGGGGCCAGGCCGACCGCGATGCGGTGGCCGGCCTCGAGCACACGCAGCTGTTCCAGCGCCTCGAGCTGTTCCAGCCGGCCCGGCGGCAGCGCGGCGAAGCGGCGCAGGAAGCCGGCGCGGTAGGCGTAGATGCCGATATGCCGCAGTGCCGCGGACGGATCGGCGCCCAGGCGATCACGTGCAAACTGGTCGCGCTGCCAGGGAATCGGCGCGCGACTGAAGTACATCGCGAGGCCATTCGCATCCCGCACCAGCTTCACCGCATTGGAGTCGAACAGCGTGTCGCTGTCTTCGACCGGCGTGCCGAGCGTGGCCATCTCGACGGTGGATGCGGCCAGGGTCTCGGCCACGGCGCGGATGCCCTCGGGCGGCGCGAAGGGCTCGTCGCCCTGCAGGTTCACCACGATCTGGTCGTCGGCCCAGCCGAGCTGGTCGGCGCACTCGGCGAGGCGATCGGTGCCGGAGGCGTGGTCGGCGCGGGTCATGCACACCCGCAGCGGCTCGCCGGCCAGGGCGTCGGCGACACGGGCGTCATCGGTGGCGACGACCACCTCGCGGGCGCCGGCGGCGAGTGCCCGACGGGCCACGTGCACGACCATCGGCACGCCAGCGATCAGGCGCAGCGGCTTGCCTGGCAGGCGACTGGCGCCGAAGCGGGCCGGGATGGCGACGATGAAATCAGGCGGGGTCATGGGGCGGGCTCCAATCGGCCAAGCGCTGCTGCAGGGTGGTGAACAAGGCATCGGGGAGCGCGGCGCGGACCGGCACGGCCCAAGCATCCGGCAGGTCGAAGGCGGCGCACTTCACCGCATCCTTCTCGGTCATCAGGCGCGGGGCCGGTGGCTCGAAGGCCAGCTCGGCCGCGCTGAAACCGTGGTGGTCCGGGAACGGGTGTTCGACCGGCGCGAGCCCTTCGGCGCGCAGCGCGTCGAAGAAGCGCGCCGGGTGGCCGATGCCGGCGATGGCGTGCACCGGCTGAGCGGCGAATTCGGCCAGCGGGCGCGATGCGCCGCCGGCCAGCGGAACCGCCTCGCCCAGCGCCAGCTGCATCGGCCATTCGCCGGGTGCGGCCTGGCCGCCGTTGGCGATGCGATGGTCGACGCGACGACCGGCGGGTTCGCGCAGCGGCCCGGCGGGAATGAGGCGGCCATTGCCGTGCCGGCGTTCGCCGTCCACGACCTCGATCTCGATGTCGCGGCCAAGGCGAAGGTGCTGCAGGCCGTCGTCGGCGATCACCAGGTTGCAGCCCTCGGCCAGCAGGCGCTTGGCCGCGGCCACGCGGTCGCGGTCCACGAATACCGGCAGCCCGGTCTGGCGCGCGATCAGCAGTGGTTCGTCGCCGCATTCGGAAGCGGCCATGCCCGGCGTGACGCGCACCGGGGCGCGCGAGCGGCGGCCGTAGCCGCGGCTGACGATGCCGGGACGCCAGCCGCGCTCGGCCAGGCCGCGCGCCAACGCGATGGTGAGCGGCGTCTTGCCGCTGCCGCCGGCCACCAGGTTGCCCACCACGATCACCGGCACCGGCAGCCGGTGCACGCGCTTCCAGCCGCGCCGGTAAAGCCAGGCACGCAGCGACACGAGGCTCCCGTACAGCAGCGCCAGCGCACGCAGGCCGGGGCCCGGCGCCACGCCGCCGTACCAGCGCCGCAGCAGCCAGTCCGCCAGCGCGGCCTTCACCCGGCCTCCGTCTCGCGGAACTGCATGCGGTGCAGGTGGGCGTACAGGCCGCCGCGCGCCAGCAGTTCGGCGTGGGTGCCCTGCTCCACCAGCTTGCCGGCGTCGAGCACCAGGACCTGGTCGGCATGCTCGACGGTGGACAGGCGGTGCGCGATCACCAGCGTGGTGTGCTCGGGGATCAGGCGGTTGAGCGCATCCTGCACCAGCCGCTCGGACTCGGTGTCGAGCGCGGCGGTCGCTTCGTCCAGGATCAGGATCGGCGCGTCCTTGAGGATGGCGCGGGCGATGGCGAGGCGCTGGCGCTGGCCTCCCGAGAGCAGGCCGCCGTTCTCGCCGATGCGCGCGTCCATGCCGCCCGGCAGGCGGTCGATGAACTCGGCGGCGTTGGCGGCCTCGGCGGCCGCGCGGATCCTGGCCGGATCACCGCCCGCGGCCTGGCCGTAGGCGATGTTGGCGGCGATGCTGTCGTCGAACAGCATCACCCGCTGGCCGACGACGGCGATCTGTCGGCGCAGGTCGACCAGGCGGTACTGTTCGACCGGCACGCCGTCCACCAGCACGGCGCCGGCCGTGGGTTCGTAGAAGCGCGGCAGCAGGCGGATCAGGGTGGACTTTCCGCTGCCCGACCGGCCCACGATCGCCGTGACCGTGCCCGGCCGTGCGCGGAAGGAGATGCCCGACAGCGCCGGCGCCTCCTGGCCCGGGTAGCTGACCGACACGTCGCGGAACTCGATCTCGCCGCGGGCGTGCAGCAGCGGCATCGTGCCGCGGTCGGGTTCGTCGGGTTCATCGAGGATGGCGAACAGGCGGTCGGCGGCGGCCACGCCGCGCTGCACGAGGCTCTGCACGTTGGTGATGCGCTTTAGCGAAGGCAGCATCGCCATCATCGCCGTGAGCATGGCGACGAAGCTGCCGGCGTCCATCCGGCCCTTGGCGGCTTCGCTGCCGGCCACCAGCAGGATCACCGCCAACGCGGTGGCGGCCAGCACCTGCACCACCGAGGAGGCCGCCGCGCGGGTGGACTCGACCTTGATGCTCAGGCCCAGGTTGCGGTTGATCAGCGCGGTGTAGCGCGCCAGCTCCGACGCCTGCGCGCCGTAGACCTTCACTTCCTGCTGGGCCGACAGCGCCTGTTCGGCCGACTGCGCCATGTTGGCGACGCCGTCCTGGATGCCGCGGTTGATCTGCCGGTACCGGCGGCCGACCACGCCGGAGATGGCGGCGATCAGCGGCGCCACCACCAGCATCACCAGGGTCACCCGCGGGCTGTACCAGAACATCACGCCCAGCAGGCCGATGATGGTGAGGCTGTCGGTGAGGATGACCTTGATGGCGTCGGAGCTGGCCTGGGTCACCTGCTCGGTGTCGTAGTTCAGGCGCGAGACCATCGAGGGCACCGGCTCGGCGTCGAAGCGCGAACTGGGCAGGCGCAGGTACTTCTCGAGCACCTCGGCGCGCAGGTCGCGCACCACGCTGCGGCCGGCGCGGGCCATGCCGTAGTCGGTGCAGAACGTGGCCAGGCCGCGCAGCACGAACAGGCCGATGATGACCAGCGGCAGCGTCCAGCGCACCCCGGGGTCGCGATCGACGAAGGTGCCGTTGATCATGGGCTCCATCAGCCAGGTGAAGGCCGAGGCCGCGGCCGCCTCCAGCACCATGCCGACGCCGGCGGCGCCCAGGAAGAACGAATACTTTTTCGCCCGCCCCAGCAGGCGGCGGTAGACGGCCCAGGCCGAGGTCTCGGGCTGGCTCAAGGCGTGGCCTCGGGGGTGGTGGCGATCGAGATCTTGCGGAAGCCGGCCTGGCCCAGCGCGTCCATCGCCGTCACCACCGACTGGTGCGGTGTGCGGGCGTCGGCGCGCAGCACCACCGGCCGCTCGCGGTCCTCGCCGGCGACGCGGGTGATGGCTTCGCGCAGCGAACCGACGTCACGCTTGAGCACCTCGTCGTTGCCGATGAAGAAGCGCCCCTCGGCGTCCACCAGGATCGTCAGCGGCTCGCCCGGGTCGATCTCGGAGTTCGCCTGCGACTGCGGCAACACCAGCTTCAACGCCGAGCGCTGGTCGAAGGTGGTGGTGACCACCAGGAAGATGATCAGGCAGAAGACGACGTCGATCAGGGAGACCAGGTTGATCTCCGGCTCGTCCGGAACCCGGCCGGTGCTCAGCCTCATGCTTCGCTCCGCTTCGCGCGCGGGGCCTTCGCCGGCGGCGGCGCCGAGCCCTCGTCGAGCGCGTCGAGCAGCGCGGTGGCCTGCTTCTCCATGTCCACCACGTAGCCGGTGACGCGACCGCGCAGGTAGCGGTGGAACATCACGGCCGGGATCGCCACGCACAGGCCCGCCGCGGTGCTGATCAGGGCCTGGCCGATGCCGCCGGCGAGGCGGTTGGCATCGCCCACGCCGGCGGTGAGGATGTCCAGGAACATCTCGATCATGCCGAACACGGTGCCCAGCAGGCCCAGCAGCGGCGTGACGGCGGCGATGGTGCCGAGCGTGTTGAGGAAGCGCTCCATGCGGTGGGCGACGTGGCGGCCGACGTCCTCGATGCGCTCCTTGATCAGTTCGCGCGGGCGGTGGCGGACGTCGAGGCCGGCGGCCAGCAGCTCGCCCAGCGGGGAATTCTTGCGCAGCACGTCGATGTGCTTGGGATCCAGCGCCCGGCCCCGGGCCCAGTCGCGCACTTCCTCGCCCAGGCCGGGCGGCAGCACTTCCTTGCGACGCAGGCTCCAGAATCGCTCCAGGATGATGGCCAGGGCCAGCACCGCCAGGAGGATGATCGGCAGCATCACCCAGCCGCCCGCTTTGATCAGTTCCAGCACGCCTCACCTTTCGGGTTCTTGCCTGGCGATAGCATAGCCTGCCCCGACGGGACCGGCATGGCGCCAGTAGCGCGGGCGGTCCTGGCGCCGGCGTTCACGAAGCTGCACCCCGCCCTCGCCCAGCCGCAGCGCGATCGCACCGCTGCCGGCGCTGTCGTGCAGCGCCACGCCATAGCGGGCGTAGCGGGCCAGCACGAGCGGCTTGGGCAGGCCGAAGCGGTTGCCCTCGCCCACCGCCAGCAAGCCGGTGCCCGGCCGAACGGCGGCGAGGAAGTCGAGGCTCGAGGACGTGTCGCTGCCATGGTGCGGCACCAGCAGCACGTCGGCGCGGATCCGCGCAGGCGGCAGCTTGGCCAGGCGCGCTTCGACGTGGCGGCCGATGTCGCCAGCCAGCAGCGCGTGGTGGCCGCCGGCGCTGATGCGCAGCACGCAGGAGCTGTCGTTGCGCAGGTAGGGAAAGTGCGGCGTCGGATGCAGCACTTCGAAATCCACGCCATCCCATCGCCACCGTTGCCCGGCCACACAGGCCTGCATGCCGGCGCCGGCCCAGCCTTCGGGCGCCATCACCACGGGCGGCGCGTAGGCGCGCCGGACCGCGGGGGCGCCGCCGGCGTGGTCGTTGTCCCCGTGGCTGAGCACCAGGCGGTCGAGTTGCGAAACGCCCAGGGCCCGCAGCGCGGGCACCACCGCGGCTTCGCCCAGGTCAAGGCCATGCGGCGGCGCCGGGCCGGCGTCGTAGAGCAGTGCGTGGTGGCGCGTGCGCACCAGCAGCGCCAGGCCTTGGCCGACGTCGAGCAGGTGCAGGTCGACCTCGCCCGGGGCGGGCTTGTCCAGCGCGGGCCAGAGCAGCGGCAGCAGCACGAGCGCGGCCAGCGGCTTGCCGGGGACCGTTCGCGGCAGCAGCAGCCAGAACGCGCCCAGCAAGGCGAGCGCCGTGGCGGCCAACCCCGGTTCGGGCAGCCAGGCCAGGGCCGGCGGCCAGCGCGAAACCCACTCCAGCGCGTGCCAAAGCCACTGCATCAGGTCCGCGGCCAACTGCCAGCACAGGTCGGCGGCCGCCGGCAGCAGCGGTTCGAAAGCGAGGCCGAGCAAGGCCAGCGGCACCACGACCAGGCTGATCCACGGTATGCCGACCAGGTTCACCAGCGGGCCCGGCAGCGAGGCCTGGCTGAAGAACCACACGCTCAGCGGCAGCAGCCCCAGCATCGCCACCACCTGCGACGCGAGGAAGGGCCGCAGCCACCCTTCGCCCGGACGAAACGGCAGGCACCAGGCCAGCCAGGCGACCCCGAGGAAGCTGAGCCAGAAACCCGGCGCGAGCACGCTGGCCGGATCCGCCACCAGCACGCCGACTGCGGCCAATGCCAGCGACTGCGCCAGGGTTTGCGGCCGGCGCGCCAGGCGGGCCAGCACCACCGCGGCGATCATCAGCAGCGTGCGCACGGTGGGCAGTGCGAACCCGGCGAGCGCGGTGTAGGCGCCCGCCAGCAGCAGGGCGACGAACGCGCTGCCTTGCGGGCGTGGCCACCGGCGCCCCAGCGCGGGGAACATCGCGTAAAGCAGGCGGCCCAGTCCCGCGCCGAAGCCGGCCACGAGGCCGACATGGAATCCCGAGATCGCGATCAGGTGGGTGAGACCGGTGGCGCGCAGCACCTGCCAGTCGTGGTCGTCGAGCCCGCGCGTATCGCCGAGCGCCAACGCCGCGACGAACCGCGCCGCGGGTCCGGGCACTGCGGTGGCGATGCGCTCCGACAGCCCGGCGCGCAACCGGTCGAGGCCACCGCCGGGACCGAGCTGCCGGGCGGCCCCGGCGTCGACGACGTAGCCGGTGGCGGCGATGCGTTGCTCGATGGCGCGCCGCTCGAAGTCGAAGCCGCCGGGATTGAGCAGGCCGCGCGGCGCACGCAGCCGCACCGGCAGTTGCCAGCGGCTGCCGGGTTCGATGACCGGCAGCGCCTGGCCCGGGCGCACGAACCAGCCGAGGCGAAGCTTGCTGCCGGCCGCGAGTCCCGCGGGACCAGCTTCGACCTCGAACTCGAAGCGCACGGCGTCGGACGCCGATACGGGCAGCCCGCGCACCTGTCCAACGACGACCGCGTCCTCGCCCGAGCGCGTCGCCGGCCATTGCGCCTCCAGCGTGGCCCGCCCCTGCAGGCAGGCCAGCGCCAGGCCGATGAGCAAGGCACCGAACAGGCGCGATGGACCCGGCCGCCACCAGGTCCAGAGTCCAAGGCCAAGCACGGCGACCGACGCCGCGTTGCCCGGCAGTCCGGGGAAGCGCTGCACCAGCAGGACGCCTGCGAGCAGGCAGGCGGCCACCGCCGGTCCGCAGCGCGACGGCGCGGCGTCGATGCGGGACGGTTCCTCGCAGGGAACTGGCGGCGCGCGGGGCGACGCCGGCGGTGGCGGCGCACGGCCGCGCAATCCCGCTCAGCCGCGGGCGGGCGCCGTCCGGAGGGAATCAGGCGATGACATCGTCCCCGAGCGGCTGCAGTCGTCCCCGGGTCAGTTCCAGGGTCCGATCCAGTCGCCGCGCCAGGCGGCGATCGTGGGTCACCATGACCAGGGCGGTGCCCAGGTCGCGGTTGAGCTCCAGCATCAAATCGAAGACCGAGGCGGCGGTCTTCTCGTCGAGGTTGCCGGTGGGCTCGTCGCCCAGCACGCAGGCCGGGCGCGTCACCAGGGCGCGCGCGACCGCGGCGCGCTGGCGCTCGCCGCCGGAGAGTTCGCCCGGCTTGTGGCCGAGGCGATGGCCCAGGCCGACGCGCTCGAGCAGCCGCTGCGCGGGTTCCCTCGCCTTTTCGACCGCGTCGCCGCGGATCAGCAGCGGCATCATCACGTTCTCGAGCGCGGTGAACTCCGGCAGCAGGTGGTGGAACTGGTACACGAAGCCCAGGGTCCGGTTGCGCAGCTCGCCACGCTGGCGCTCGCCGAGCGAGAACATGGCTTCCCCGGCGACATGCACCTCGCCCGACGTGGCGTGGTCCAGCCCGCCGAGCAGGTGCAGCAGGGTGCTCTTGCCGGCGCCCGAGGCGCCGACGATGGCCACGGTTTCCCCGCGGCGCACCTCGAGGTCGAGGCCGTCGAAGACCGGCGTGCGCAAGTCGCCCTCTTCGTAGGTCTTGCCCAGCTTCGAGCAGCGGATGACGACGTCCATGCCGGGAACCTTATTCATAGCGAAGCGCCGTGGCCGGGTCGGTGCGCGAGGCGCGCCAGGCCGGGTAGATGGTGGCCAGCAGGCAGAGCACGAAGGCCACGGCGACCACCATGGCGACGTCCGAGGCCTGCACCAGGGTCGGCACGCCGCTGATGTAGTAGACGTCGGACGGCATCAGCTCGGCGCCCAGCAGGCCTTCGAAGAAACGCACCACGTGCGAGAGGTTGCTGGCCAGCAGCACCCCGCCCACCGTGCCCACGGCGATGCCGACGACGCCGATCACCAGCCCCTGCACGATGAAGACCCGCATCACCGCTCCGGGCGACATGCCCAGCGTGCGCAGGATGGCGATATCGGACTGCTTGTCCTGCACCAGCATCACCAGCGACGACACCAGGTTGAAGGCGGCGATGGCGATGACCAGCGTGAGCAGGATGAACATCACCGTCTTCTCCATCTTCAGCGCGCGGAAGAAGTTGGCGTTGTCGCGCATCCAGTCGCGCACCCGGTAATAGCCGTCCATCTTGTCGGACAGGTCGCGCGCCACCGGCCAGGCCTCCCAGAGGTCGTCCAGCTTCAGGCGTACGCCGGTGACGCCCTCGCCCATCCGGCCCAGCCGCTGCGCGTCCTGCAGGTGCACCAGCGCCATGCCGAGGTCGTATTCCTGCGCGCCGGCCTCGAAGATGCCGACCACGTTGAAGCGTTTGGCCCGCGGCAGCGCGCCCAGCGGCGTCACGGTGGATTCGGAAATGAACACATTGACCGCATCGCCCGGGCCCACGCCGAGCAGGATGGCCAGCTCGCGCCCGAGGATGATGTTGAACTCGCCCGGCTGCAGCTGGTCGAGCGAGCCCTGCTTCATCATGCCGGCGATTTCGGACACCTTGGGCTCATGCGACGGCAGCACGCCACGGACGATGGCGCCGCGCCGCTGGCGCCCCTGCAGCAACGCCTCGGTTTCGATGTAGGGCGCGGCGCCGACCACGCGCGGGTCGGCATCGGCCAGCGCGACGGCGCGCGGCCAGTCCTGCAGCGGCCCGTCCACGCCCGAGACGGTGGCGTGCGCCACCATGCCGAGGATGCGGTCGCGCAGTTCCTGCTGGAAGCCGCTCATCACCGAGATGGTGGTGATCAGCGCGATGACGCCGATGATGATGCCCAGGATGGACGCCATCGAGATGAAGGAGATGAAGCCGTTGCGCCGCTTGGCGCGCAGGTAGCGAAGGCCGATCGAGAATGGCAGGGGCTGGAACATGGGGTCCTAGGCGGGCCAACGGGCCAGCGGGTGTCCGGTGAGGGGGCCGGCCGCCGCCGCCAGCACGAGCTGGCGACGCAGGCCAGGCGACAGGGTATCCGGCCACCAGCAAAAACGCTGCAACCTTCCATGAACGTCGCGCGCCGTCAGCACGGCGAGGGGGCCGCGCAGGTGCAGGCGTGGCGCATGCAGGACCTGGCCGCCGGCCTCGAGCGGGGCGTCCCCGCCGGCCCAGGCGAGCACGCAGGGCGCCCTGCCCGCCTCCCGTTGCGCCAGGCGCAAGGCCTGGGCCAGCGCCAGCGTCGCGGCGGGGAACTTCAACGGTGGGGGAAAGCGGCTCGCCAGCACCGATGCGGCGGCCAGCAGCCCCAGCATCACCAGCGCGATGCCGAGGACGCGCGAGGGACGCCAGTCAAGGCGGAAGATCGAGGATGCGGGTGACGAGGCCATCGAGCGAGGCGTCCTCCGGCCGTTCCCGGCCCATGAACCATCGCCAGAGCTTATCGTCCTCGGTGTCGAGCAGCCGCAAGAAAACCGCCCGTTCCGCGTCGGAAGCCGCCGGCCAGCGGGCGTCGAGATAGCGCAGCATCAGCTGGTCGAGCTCGCGCATGCCGCGCCGGCAGCGCCAGCGAAGCCGCCGCAGCTCGGCGGCTTCGCGTTCCGGGTCGCGGGCTTCCACGGGGCTCAGGCACCCCGGCGCTGCAGCATCAGCTTCTTGATCTCGCCGATCGCCTTGGCCGGGTTCAGCCCCTTCGGGCAGGTGCGGGCGCAGTTCATGATGGTGTGGCAGCGGTAGAGCTTGAACGGGTCTTCAAGCTCATCCAGGCGCGCACCGGTGTCCTCGTCGCGCGAGTCGATGATCCAGCGGTAGGCCTGCAGCAGCACGGCCGGGCCAAGGTAGCGCTCGCCGTTCCACCAGTAGCTCGGGCAGCTGGTCGAGCAGCAGGCGCACAGGATGCACTCGTAAAGACCGTCGAGCTTGGCGCGGTCCTCCTTCGACTGCAGGCGCTCCTTGGCCGGCGCCGGGCTCTGCGTGCGCAGCCAGGGCTTGATGGACGCGTACTGGGCGTAGAAGTGGCTCAGGTCCGGCACCAGGTCCTTGATGACCGGCATGTGCGGCAGCGGGTAGATCGGCACTTCCTTCTTGCCGCACTCGTCGATGCCCTTGGTGCAGGCCAGGGTGTTGGTGCCGTCGATGTTCATCGCGCACGATCCGCAGATGCCCTCGCGGCAGCTGCGCCGGAAGGTGAGCGTAGGGTCGATCTCGTTCTTGATCTTGATCAGCGCGTCCAGGACCATCGGGCCGCAGCTGTCCAGGTCCACTTCGTACGTGTCGGTACGCGGGTTGGCGCTGTCGTCCGGGTTCCAGCGGTAGATCTTGAAGGTCCGCACGTTCTTCGCGCCGGCGGCGGCGAAATGCTTGCCCTTGGTGACCTTTGAATTCTTGGGGAGGGTGAACTCAGCCATTGTCAGGTGTCCTGGGCGATCAGTAGGTGCGGGCCTTGAGCGGGACCACGTCGACGTCCTTGCTCAGCGTGTACATGTGCACCGGGCGGTAGTCGATGGTGGTATTGCCCGCGTCGTCCACCCAGCACAGCGTGTGCTTGTGCCAGTTGACGTCGTCGCGGTCCTTGAAGTCCTCGCGGGCGTGGGCGCCGCGCGATTCCTTGCGGTTCTCGGCCGAGACCAGGGTGGCGACGGCCTGGCCGAGCAGGTTCTGCAGCTCCAGGGTCTCGACCAGGTCGGAGTTCCAGACCAGCGAGCGGTCGGAAACGCGCACGTCCTCGAACGACTTCACGACCTCGCGGATCTTGTCCACGCCGTGCTTGAGCGTCTCGCCGGTGCGGAACACCGCGGCGTCGTTCTGCATGGTCTGCTGCATGGCGTCGCGGATCTGGGCGGTCGGGGTGCCACCGTTGGCGTGGCGCAGCTTGTCGAGGTTGGCCAGCGACTTGTCGCAGGCCGAGGCAGGCAGCGACTTGTGCGGCGCGCCCGGCTTGATGGTCTCGGCGCAGCGGTTGGCCACCGCGCGGCCGAACACCACCAGGTCGAGCAGCGAGTTCGAGCCCAGGCGGTTGGCGCCGTGCACCGACACGCAGGCCGCTTCGCCGATGGCGTACAGGCCCGGCACCACGGAATCGGGGTTGCCGTTCTTCAGCGTGACCACTTCGCCGTGGTAGTTGGTCTGCAGGCCGCCCATGTTGTAGTGCACGGTCGGCAGCACCGGGATCGGCTGCTTGGTGACGTCGACGCCGGCGAAGATCTTCGCGGTCTCGGCGATGCCCGGCAGCTTCTCGTGGATGTCGGCCGGGTTGAGGTGGGTCAGGTCGAGGTGGATGTGGTCCTTCTTCGGGCCCACGCCGCGGCCTTCGCGGATCTCGATGGTCATCGAGCGCGACACCACGTCGCGCGAAGCCAGGTCCTTGGCGTTGGGCGCGTAGCGCTCCATGAAGCGCTCGCCGGCCGAGTTGCGCAGGATGCCGCCTTCGCCGCGCACGCCCTCGGTGATCAGGCAGCCGGCGCCGTAGACGCCGGTCGGGTGGAACTGCACGAACTCCATATCCTGCAGCGGCAGGCCCGCGCGCAGCGCCATGCCGCCACCGTCGCCGGTGCAGGTATGGGCCGAGGTAGCGCTGAAGTAGGCGCGGCCGTAGCCGCCGGTGGCCAGCACGGTGCCCTGGGCGCGGAACAGGTGCAGTTCGCCCGAGGCCATGTCGAGCGCGAGCACGCCGCGGCAGGCGCCCTCCTCGTCCATGATCAGGTCGAGCGCGAAGTACTCGATGAAGAACTCGGCCTGGTGCGCCAGCGACTGCTGGTACAGCGTGTGCAGGATGGCGTGGCCGGTGCGGTCGGCGGCGGCGCAGGTGCGCTGGGCGGTGCCCTGGCCGTAGTGCGTGGTCATGCCGCCGAACGGGCGCTGGTAGATCTTGCCGTCCTCGGTGCGCGAGAACGGCACGCCCTGGTGCTCGAGCTCGATGATGGCCGGGATGGCTTCGCGGCACATGTACTCGATGGCGTCCTGGTCGCCCAGCCAGTCCGAGCCCTTGATGGTGTCGTAGAAGTGGAAGCGCCAGTCGTCCTCGCCCATGTTGCCCAGCGCGGCCGAGATGCCGCCCTGCGCCGCCACGGTGTGCGAACGGGTCGGGAACACCTTGGAAATGCAGGCGGTGCGCAGGCCCTTCTGGGCCAGGCCGAAGGTCGCGCGCAGGCCGGCGCCGCCGGCGCCGACCACGACCATGTCGTAGGTGTGCTCGTGGATCTTGTAGGCAGAAGTCATGGCGGGCTCAGGCAGTGAAGACGATGCGGCCGATGGCCAGCAGGGAGGCGATGGCCGCCAGCGCGAAGACGAACTTGATGGCGACCTGCAGCGCGATCTCCAGCCAGCCGTGCACGTAGTCCTCGACCACGACCTGCAGGCCCAGGCGGGCATGCCAGAACAGCGACAGCACGAAGGCCGCCAGCAGCGTGGCGGTGACTGGATGACCGATGGCGCCGCGCACGGCCACGTGGCTGGCGCCGATCAGGCTCACGGCGAACATCACGAACCACGGCGTCAGCAGGGCGAGTGCAATGGCGGTGAGGCGCTGGTGCCACCAGTGCGAGGTGCCGTCCTTGGCCGAACCCAGGCCCTTGGCGCGGGCAAGCGGATTGCGCAGGCTCATGCCACGCCTCCCAGGCCGCACCACCATAGCACCGCGGTGATGACCACCGACAGGGCCAGCACGGCGTAGCCGCTGGCGTAGGCCTTCGGGATCGAGAAGCCGTGGCCGGCGTCCCAGAACAGGTGCCGGATGCCGTTGAGGAAGTGGTAGACCAGGCTGGCCGAGAACGCGAACAGGGCGATCTTGCCGGGCAGCGAGCCCAGCAGCGCGCTGAAGCCACCGTAGATCATGGCGTTCTCGGACGCGGCCACCAGCCACGCCGCCAGCACCAGCGAACCCAGCGCCAGGATCACGCCGGTGGCGCGGTGGGCGATGGACATCATGCTGGTCAGCTGCGGCCGGTAATACGGGCCGATCATGAAGGGGGACAGCGGTCGTTTTGGCGTGGCCATGGGCTGCGCTCGTCTGGTTATGAGGGGGAGTGTGCTCGCCGCGCTGTGTTCGCGGCGTCAGAAATCGATGCAGCGGCCGTTCTTTTCCCAGTCGCCGAAGCGGGTGGGCTCGGGCCCGTCGCGACCGCCGACCTCGGCGGGCAGCGGTGGCGCCACGGCGCCGGCCGGTTCGGACGGGCGGTCGTCCGCCGCGGCGGGACCCACGGTTTGGCCTATGATTCGAGGCTCGTCTGGCATCCGGTAATGTTAAGTCCCACCCCCATGGCGTTCAAGACAAATCTGCCCGCGGCGTCCTGCCCTGCCCTCGCCAGCTACGGCGTGATCGCGGTTTCCGGCCCCGATGCGAGCAAGTTCCTGCAGGCGCAGCTGATGAACGACGTGCTGGCGCTGGCGCCCGGCCACTGGCACTGGAGCGGCTGGCTGACCCCGAAAGGCCGCGTGATTGCGCTGCTGGCGCTGCTCCGCCTGGCCGATGACCGCTTCCTGCTGCTGGTGCCCGACCATCCGGTCGCGGCGCTGAAGGCGGCGCTGCAGCGCTTCGTTTTCCGCAGCAAGCTGGCGCTCGACGATGCCACGGGCTGGATCGCCGCGGCTGGCCCGCACCACGCCACCCCGGCCCCGGATCGCTTCGAAGGCGGCCCGGCGCCGCCGTTGGCGCTGGACATGGGCGACCCCGCGCACCCGCGCACGCTCTGGCTGCTGCCCGTGGGCGACCCGGCGCTGGCGCCCGCCGACGCCGCGCTGGACCAGCGCTGGCTGGCCACCGACCTCGCCTATGGCCTGCCCCGGCTGCCGGAGGACCAGCGCGAGGCCTGGACGCCGCAAATGCTGTCGCTCGGGCGACTGGCCGCCTTCAGCCTCAGGAAAGGCTGCTATCCCGGGCAGGAGATCGTCGCGCGCACCCATTACCTCGGCCAGGCAAAGCGTGAACTGGTTCGCATCCTTGGCGAGGGCCTGGCCCCCGGCCAGGGCCTGAAGGCCGGCGACGCGGCGGTCGGTACCCTGGTCTGCGCCACGGCGGACGGGCGTGAGGGCCTCGCGGTGCTCACGGCCGGCGAGCATCCGGCGCTCGCCGTCGATGGCCGCCCCTGCCGCCTCGCCGGGCTGAACGAAGGCCTTGCACGGCAGCCCTGAAAGCCGCGCCAGCATTGGCCAAAGCCCGGGATGTCTGCTATACCGCCGACACAGGGAGGAACACCACATGACGCTCAAAAAGGGCTTTGCTGCCTTTGTTTTTTCGCTGGTCGCGACGCCGGCGCTCGCCGCCGAGTACATCCTCGCGGTCGAACCCAACTATCCGCCGGCCCAGGCCGAACAGGTCTACAAGCCGCTGCTTGATTACCTTTCCAAGAGCACCGGCCATACCTTCCGCCTGAAGGCCGCCACCAACTACCACGTGTACTGGCGCGACCTTCGCTCCGGCTCGAAGACCGACTTCGCGTTCGAGGAAGCACACTTCACCGACTACCGCGTCAACCGCCTCGGCTTCACGCCGCTGGTGCGGGTGGCCGAGAGCACGCGCTACTCGCTGATGGCGGATGCCTCCATCGCCGAAGGCGGCTCGCGCGGCCTGATCGGCTACCGCGTGGTCAGCATGCCGGCGCCCAGCATGGGCTACCTGCTGCTCGGCGACCTGTACAAGAACCCGATCGCGCAGCCCGAGATCATGTCGGTGGCCGCGAACTGGCGCGACGGCGTCGAGATGGTGTTCTCGCAGGAGACCGAGGCGGCGATGGTGCCCAACTACATCGCGCAGCTGTATCCGAACCTGGTGTCGGTGTCCGACTCGCGCGAGTTCACCGGCCGCGCCCTCAGCGCCGGCGGCACCGTGCCGTCCGACGTCCGCCAGGCGGTGGCCGACGCCATGCTGAAGCTGCACGAGGACGACACGCTGTACGAGGTGCTGGTCGAGCTCGGCGCCAGCCAGTTCGTCGCCACCAATGCCTCCGAGTACGCGGGCAGCGAGAACCTCCTGCGCGGCGTGTTCGGTTACAAGGCCATTCCGAAGGCGGCCGAGCCCGTCTTCGAGGAAGACGTCGAGCCCGAGATCACCGGCGGCATCCAGGTCGAAGCCGACGACTAAGCGCCGGCCGCGGTTCCTGTAGGAGGGGCTTCAGCCCCGAAGCTTTTCGCCAGGAAGCTTCGGGGCTGAAGCCCCTCCTACATTCTTTTGGTGGGTCCGCAGGAGCGGCGCTCAGGTGGTTTCGAAGTGGATCACGTCGCCGGTATTCACGGCGACCGCCTGGCCCAGGCTGATGGTGCCCGACTTGCGCAGGTGCAGTTCGTCCCGATGCACCTTTAGTTCGTCGTCGTCGCCGATGCGCACGTAGGTGCCGTTGGTGGATCGGTCGGCGAGCAGGAAATGCCCGCGCTTGTATTCGATCATCGCGTGCGTGCGGCTGACCCAGTCGGCTTCCACCTGCAGGTGGTTGGCGGGTTCGCGCCCCATGCTGAAGGGCTCGGAATCGGGCCGCAGTTCCACCACCTGGCCGCGATGCCGCAAGCGAAGCACCTCGCCGGCCTGGGCGGCGTCAACGCCGCGTACCGCCGACTGCACCCTGGTCATGCCGGAGGTATCCTCCTGCCAGACCAGGTCCACGATCGAGATAGGCAGCAGCTTGCCGCTGACCCGGGCCTTGCCCAGGCCGCGCGCCTCCGGGGCCTTCCCCGAAAGGGTGTCATAGGTGGCCGCGGTGGTGACGATTTGCTCGCGCTTGGCGAGCGAGGCCATGCGCGCCGCGGTGTTCACCGCATCCCCGTAGACGTCGCCGTCCTCCTCCTCCAGCGCGTCGCCGTGGTGCAGGCCGATGCGCACCGCCAGGTTGTCGCGCACGAAGTCGATGTCGCGGCCCATCCGCCGCTGCATGTCGCAGGCCGCCAGCACGCCGTTGAGCGCCGCCGGGAAGGTGCACATGATCTCGTCGCCGATGGTCTTGATGACCCGGCCGCCATGCTGCCGGCAGACCTGGGTCAGTGCCTCGAGCACCAAGGCGATCAGCCGCCGGGCCTCCTGGTCGCCCTTGTTCTCGAACAGCCGCGTGCTGCCGCTGACGTCGGCGAACAGGATGGTCTGGGGCCGGGACGGGCTCATTCGGCGAGTCTAGGCGATGCCGGCGGGGGCGTCATTCATGCCCCGTGTAAACGGGCTCAGGCCATTTCGGCGGCCATCGCCACGATATCGGCCTCGCTCGGGATCACCAGGAAGGCGGCGCCCGCCAGTGGGGTGTAGGTGTCGGCGCCGACCACCCGGCGCAGCGGCTTGGCGCCATGGCCGGACTCGACCACGGCGGTGATCACGCCTTCGCCCACGCCCGCCGACTTGCGGCCCTCGTCCACGACAAGGATCCGGGCGCAATCGCCGGCGTGGCGGGCAATGGCTTCGGCGTTGAGCGGCTGCAGCCAGCGCAGGTCCACCACCCTCACCTTCCAGCCGTGGTTCTTCTCGATGTCCCGCGCCGCGCGCAGGCTCATCGGCAGGCCGTTGCCGAAGCTGAAGATCACCAGGTCGCGGGCGTCGGGGAAGTACACGCGCTCCTCGCCCAGCACCATCGCCTCGCCATTGGGCGGATAGGCGGTGAGCCACTGGCCGTCGCCGGCCTCGTGGAGGTCCTTGGTCATGTAAAGCGCGATCGGCTCGAGGTAGGCGCAGACGCGGCCGTCGACCTTGGCCAGGGCCATCATGGTGCGCAGCATGGTCACCGCGTCGTCGCCGCGGCTGGGGCAGCCGACCACCAGGCCCGGGATGTCGCGCAGCGCGGTGATCGAATTGTCGTTGTGGAAATGGCCGCCGAAGCCGCGCTGGTAGCCCAGCGAAGCGATGCGCATCACCATCGGGTTGCGGTACTGGCCGTTGGAGAAGAACTGCAGCGAGCAGGCCTCGCCGCGGATCTGGTCGCAGGCATTGTGGAAGTAGGCCAGGTACTGGATCTCGGGCATCGGCAGCATGCCGACGTTGGCATAGCCCTGGGCCAGGCCCAGGATCATCGTTTCGTCCAGCAGCGTGTTGAACACGCGGGCGTTCTTGAATGCCTTGTGCAGGCCCTTGGTGACCGTGTACACGCCGCCCTTCTGCGCCACGTCCTCGCCGAACAGGAGCGCCTCGGGGTACTTGCAGAACAGGTCGTGCAGCGCGTTGTTGATCTGGATGGCGAGGTGGCGCGGCGGCTGGTTCTCGGGCAGCTTGGCCTCGCTGCCGAACACGGCCAGGCGCTTGTCGGCGAAGTCGTCGCGGGTGGCCTCGGCCATCACCTTGTCCGGCGTGAACGGCGCCAGCGGCCGCATCACTTCGGCCAGGTCGTCGAGCTTGGGCCGGCGGTCGGCTTCCTCGGCCGCCGCGAAGCAGCGCTGGCGAGTGTCCTCGTACTTCGCCAGCACCTCGTCCTTCGACATCAGCCCCGACTGCAGCGCGATCGCGGCCGAGCGCAGCAGCGGGTCGGTCGCCTCGACCGCCATCAGCTCCTCGAAGCTGCGCCACTCGATCTCGAAGTCGGTGCCGGCGTGGCCCATGATGCGGGTGGTGCGCAGGTGCAGGAAAGTCGGCCGGCGCGTGCGGCGGCAGTGCTCGACCGCGGCCTGCACCTGGCCGTAGCCCTCGGCGATGTCCAGGCCGTCGGCGTAGAAGTAGTCCAGGCCTTCGCGCTGGCGGAAGGCATTGGCGATCCAGCCGCCCGGCGTCTTCACCGAGATGCCGATGCCGTTGTCCTCGCAGACGTAGAGCACCGGCGCCGGCAGCTTCTGGTAGGCGGTCCACTGCGCGGTGTTGAACGCGGTCTGGGCGCTGGCGTGGTTGCTGGAGGCGTCGCCGAAGGAGCAGATCGCGATGGAGTCGTCCGGGATCGGCAGCGCGTGGCCGATGCGGCGCGCCTGCTCGATCGCGATCGCGGTGCCCAGCGCCTTGGGCAGGTGCGAGGCGATGGTGGAGGTTTGCGGCAGCACCCACAGCGGCTTGCTGCCCCAGACCTTGTGCCGGCCGCCCGAGATCGGGTCCTCGCTGCTGGCCGCGAAGCTCAGCGCCGAGTCCATGATCGGGTCCATGCCCGGCAGCTTGCGGAAGCGCTCGGCCATGAAGCCGCCGGAGCGGTAGTGCAGGAAGGCCGGGTCGGTGTGGCGCGTGAGCCGCGCCACCATCGCATTGCCCTCGTGGCCCGAGGAGCCGATGGTGTAGAAGACCTTCTGCTGCACGCGCAGCACGCGCGCCATCAGGTCGAGATGCCGCGAGACCAGCTGCGAATCAAACAGCGCCAGGAAATCCCCGGCCGTGCAGGCGCTGCCCTCGAGCACCGGCTCGTGCGGCGCCGGCCGTGGCTCCGGCCGCCCGCTCCAGTTCGCGACGAACTCGATGAAATTGTCATCGCACACCTTGGCGCGATTGACGTCCTTGTGGCGGGCGGGGATCAGCGGGGTGGACATGGGGATTCCGGGGTCAGGAGGAGCCCGGCCAGCCGAATTCGACGACCAGGAAATAGAGGAACACGGCGGTGAACACCACGAACAGCAGCGTGGCGACGACCATCAGCCAGGCCGCGAACGCCTTGCCCAGGCTACTGCCCGCGGCCTCGGCAAGCGCGGGCACGCTGGCCACCAGCCACCAGGCCAGCGCCACCAGCAGCAGGCCGCCCGCGACCACCGACATGACCACGATCACCGGTACGTCGCCGTGCGGCGTACCGCCCGCATCCGACAGCACGGCGACCAGCGGGCCGGCGGCCAGCAGCCCCAGCATCAACACGAACAAGTAGGGCACGCTGCCCCAGCCCGAGGCGATCAGCAGGCGCCGGAAGCCGGGGCGGTGGCCCATCAGGCGGAACGCCACCATCAGCATCGCGACGACCACGAGGTAGCGCGGCACTTCGGCCAGGGCTTCCAGCAGCAACAGTCCCCAGGCGGGTTCCGCGCCCGCCACCAGCTCGGGGGCGCCCGTGAGCGCCAGTGCCACCACGCAGTTGCCCAGCAGCCACAGCATGGCCAAGGGCACCGAGTCGGCGGCGAGCACGCGACGCGCCGTGGCGCGTGGCGCGAAGAACATGCCGGCCACGTCGCTGCGCCCACGCACCGTCCAGAGCGTGCCCAGCAGGATCGCCGCAAGCAGCAGCGCCGCGGCCGGCCAGGCCAGGTCGTCACGGCTGATCTCGGGGCCGGTTGCGGCCTCGCCGTCGCCCAGCAGCACGGGGTACTCGAGCAGGTCGCGCACCTCCGCCAGCTGCGCGCGCGCCGCCGCGTAATCCTCCGGAGCAATGGCGTCGGCCAGTCGGTACCACTCGCCGCGGACAGTGAGCACCTCGCCCTCGGCCGAGACGTGGCGGCGGAAGCGGAAGTAGTCGTTCGCGACCTCGTGCTCTTCGGTCTCGATGTCCCAGCCGCCGTCGGCGTGCATCCTGATCTCCTGCACGCCGTGCGGCGGCCCGGGCAGGAGCAGCGGCCAGGCGCGGGTGGCGGCGCGCGCCGCGGGCACCCAGTCGTTGAGCTGGAATAGATGCAGGCTGAACTCGCCCAGCGAGCCGGGCTCGACGTCGTCCCGGCGAAGGTCGGCGCGGTAGTGCTCGCTGACATCGAAGCGATTTTCTTGCGGCGAGTCCTTGCCCACCGGGTCGGACACCAGCTCGATGTCGCGGTAGAAGCCCTCCATGTAGCCGAGGTAGTCGCGCCCGACTTCCGTGGCGCCATCGGAGGCGAAGCGGCTGCGGCTGGAGGACGCGAACCCGTAGCGGTAGCGGGTATCCACGCGGATATCCACGCGGCTGTCCTCGCCCACGCCGTGCAGCTTGACCACTTGCGTGACCTCGACCGCCGGCTTCGGCGAGGGTGCCGCGACGGGAAAGGCCTCGAGCGCGGCGACGCCCGGCGCCACCGGCAGGCCCTGCCCGAAATCGGTCGGCTGGCGATCGGCGAAGCCGCCCTGCTCCGGGTTCCGGGTCGGGTCCACGTACAGCCACTCGCCGTCCACCCGTGCGCGCACGATCGCGTGGTCGAAGGCGTTCGGGCCCGGCAGCCGCTCCGCGATCCGGCCTTCCAGCGTGGAATTGACCAGCACCGGCTGGGCGTCGATTCCCGCCTCGGCCAGCAGGCCAACCAGCAGCAGCGATTTGTCCTTGCAGTCGCCGTAGCGGCGCGACAGCGTGGTCGCGGGATCCGCCGGCGCATGCGAGGAGTCGCCGATGGACAGGCTCACGTAGCGGACCTCGCGCTGCACGAAGGCCAGCGCCTCGGCCACCGCCTCGGCCTGCGGCTTGCCGGCCAGGCCCAGTTCGCCGGCGAGCTTCGCCAACGGGGCCCGCGACCCGGGGCCGGCACGGAACAGGCGCGCGGCCCAGGTGGCCACCGCGGCCCAATCGGGCGCCGTGCTGATTTCAAGCACGCCATAGCCATCGAACCAGTCCGGGGCATCGGACTCGCCGGCGATGGCCGGCACGCTGCGCGCCTGCAGCTCGAGCACGTGGCCGCTCCCGTCGCGACGCTCGCGCTCGCGGAAGGCCACCGGCCCGGTGCGTCGCCAGGACAGGGCGTCGTCGCCCGCCAGCACGCGGAGCCGGCGCAGCCCGGTGGCGGTCGAATACGCCGCGGGGAAGGTGCGGTGGTAGTGGTCGCCCAGCACCGGATTGCTGCCGATCGTGCTGAAGGAAAGCTCGACCCGGTCGCCGACCTGCACGTCGGGAACCAGGATCTCGGCCGTACGCCAGCCGTCGAGGATGCCGTCGTTGGCACGCTCTTCGAGCCGCAGCAGCTCCACCCGGGCCTGCCCGCGGCGGTCGCCGCGCTGGCCATCGCGCACCACCACCAGGCCGTGCAGCTGCACGGTCTGGAAATCAGGCTGGAAACCGATCCGCAGCCGGCCGGCATCCTCGAGCCCGGTACGGTCGGTGACGTCGTAGGCCAGCAGGCGGTACTCGTGCGGGCGCTGGCCACGCAGCGAGACCTGGTCGTCGACGACACGATACGCCACGCCGCCCGAGGCCTTGCCCGCCGGGATGGAGGCCACGTCGACCGGGGCCACCCAGTCCGGCGTGTCGGCCAGCGAAAGGCCGGCCGGCAGGCCGGCCGCGGCTGCCTGGGCCACGGCCAGCAGGCTGGCCAGCCACAGCGCCGCCATTCGTCCGGACATGCTCCCCTGCCCCTGCGCCGCCACCCGGGGCGGGCTCAGAACGCGTTGATGCCGGTGACTTCGCGCCCGATCACCAGCTGGTGCACCGTCTCGGTGCCTTCGTAGGTGATGACCGACTCGAGGTTTAGCGCGTGGCGGATGGGCGGATGCTCGGTGGTGATGCCGGCGCCGCCGAGGATGTCGCGCGCCTCGCGCGAGATGTCGAGCGCCATGCGGCAGTTGTTCCACTTCGCCAGCGAGACCTGCGAGTGCTGCAGGTTGCCCGAATCCTTCAGGCGGCCGAGCTGCAGGCTCAGCAGCTGCGCCAGCGTGATGCGGCGGGCCATGTCGGCGAGCTTGAGCTGCACGGCCTGGGTGGCCGCGATCGGGCGGTTGAACAGGATGCGGGTCTTGGAATACTCCAGCGCCGAGGTATAGCTGGCGATGGCGGCGCCGATCGGGCCCCAGGTAATGCCGTAACGCGCCTGGCTCAGGCAGCCCAGCGGGCCCTTGAGGCCCTTCACGTTGGGCAGGCGCTGGCTGTCGGGCACGCGCACGCCGTCGAAGAACAGGGCCGAGGTGACCGAGGCGCGCAGGCTCATCTTCTTGTGCACGACCTGGGTATCGAAGCCCGGGGTGCCCTTCGGGACGATGAAGCCCTGGATGCCCTCGTCGGTCATCGCCCAGACGATGGCGATGTCGGCGATGGAGCCATTGGTGATCCACATCTTGGCGCCGTTGATGATCCAGTCGCCGCCGTCGCGCTTGGCGGTGGTCTTCATGTTGCCCGGGTCGGAGCCGCCGTGCGGCTCGGTCAGGCCGAAGCAGCCGATGATCTCGCCGCGGGCCATGCCCGGCAGGTACTGCTGGCGCTGCTCTTCGCTGCCGTAGGCGTAGATCGGGTACATGCACAGCGAGCTTTGCACCGAGACGAAGCTGCGGATGCCGCTGTCGCCGCGCTCGAGCTCCTGGCAGATCAGGCCGTAGCTGACGGCGTTGAGGCCGGCGCAGCCGTACTTCTCGGGCAGCGAAGAGCCGAACAGGCCCATGGCCGCGATTTCCGGCACCAGCTCGGCCGGGAACCGGCCCTGGTCGAAGCAGTCGCCGATGATCGGCAGCACGCGCTCGTCGGTGAAGCGGGCGACGCTGTCCTGGATCATGCGCTCCTCTTCGGAGAGCAGGCTGCGGATGTCGAACAGGTCGGTCGGGTTCAGGGCCATGGGGCGGTCTGCGGTCGGCGGGGAAAGTCCAGCATTTTAGCCCGCCCGGCGGCCGTTAGGCAGCCCGTGAACGCGGAAGGGCCGGCATGGCCGGCCCTTCCGGGGTTCATCGGGGTGAAGGAATCAACCCTGCGGCGGGGTATCGGCCGAGCGGACCGCGATCACGCCGTCCTTGATCGGAAGGCGCTTGCCCGGGTCCTGGTCCATCACCAGGCTGCCGGTCTGACCCTCGTACTGCCAGGTGACGTCGTAGCCGACGACCTTGTCGCGCTCGCCGAGCAGGATCTGGGCGCCCGGCTTGCTGTCGACGCGGGTGGTGGAGACCTCGCCGTCGCGGCGGTACTGCACGTCGTAGCCGATCACTTCCTCGCGCGGCTCGGTCACGGTGCGGCACTGCTGCTCGATCTCGGTGTACTTCTGGCCGCCGGTGTGGCGGCGGTCGATCTCGCGGCCGGCGTAGGCACCGCCCACGGCACCGGCGACGGTGGCGAGCTTCTTGCCGTCGCCGCCGCCCACCTGGTTGCCCAGCAGGCCGCCGACCACGGCACCCACGACCATGCCGTCCTTGTCGCCGAAGCGCTCGGGACGGCGCTTCTCGACGGCCACGTCCTCGCAGACCTGGCGCGAGCCGGTGCGCATCTCGGTGACGGCGGTGCTGGACACCACGTCGCCGTAGATCGGCTCCTTCTCGATGATGGGGGTGGACGACACGACGTCCGCGTAAGGCGTCGCGAAGGTCTGGTAGGCGGCGATGGCGCCACCGGCGGCGAGCATGCCAGCCACGGCGGCCAATACGGTCTTGTTCATGGTCATGTCCTCTTTCGGCGGCGGCAGGGTCCGTCGCTCGGGCCCAAGGTTGGTCGCCCCAGCCTGAACGGCGGCACAAGCCCAGATTAGCCGCCCCGACGTGTTAATTTCGCGGCAAGGATCGTCAAAGGAGTCCACCATGCCGCACCCCATGACCGGACCCGTGGTCGGCTTCGCCAGTCGCCTGCGCTTCCCCACCCTGTTCAAGGTGACGCTGGCGCTGATGGTGCTGAGCTGGCTGCTGCCCGATCCGATTCCCTTCATGGACGAGATCATCACCGCGCTGGCGACGCTGGTACTGGCGAACTGGAAGCGCAGCGAGCCGCCGCCGGCGCCGCGCGAACCGATCGAAGGCGAATCGCGCCGGGAATGACCGCGCTCTACGACAGCCACTGCCACCTCGACGCCCCCGAGTTCGACCCCGACCGGCCGGCGGTGGTGGCGCGCGCCCGCGCGGCCGGCGTGCAGTGGCAGCTGGTGCCCGCGGTGTCGCGCGCCGCCTGGCCCGCCTTGCGCGATGCTTGCGCCCTGGACGAAGGGCTGCTGCCCGCCTACGGCCTGCACCCGATGTTCCTCGACCAGCATCGCGACGAGCATCTGGATGAACTCGCCGACTGGCTGGCGACCGAGCGCCCGGCCGCGGTCGGCGAGTGCGGCCTGGATTACTTCGTCCAAGGGCTGGACCCGGATCGCCAGCGCCACTTCTTCCAGGCCCAGCTCGACCTGGCCCGCGACTTCGACCTGCCCGTGGTGCTGCATGCGCGCCGCGCCGTGGACGAGGTGATCACGCGGCTTCGCCGCACCGGCGGCCTGCGCGGCGTGGTGCACAGCTGGTCGGGCAGCGAGGAGCAGGCGCGGCAACTGTTCGACCTGGGCTTCCACCTGGGCATCGGCGGGCCGGTCACCTTCGACCGGGCGCAGCGGCTGCGGCGCACCGTGGCCAGCATGCCGATCGAGTTCCTGTTGCTGGAAACGGATGCGCCGGACCAGCCGGGCGCCGGCCACCGCGGTGAACGCAACGAGCCGGCTTACCTGCCGGAGGTGCTGGCGGTGGTGGCGACGCTGCGCGGTGAATCGTCCGAGGCCATCGCGGCCGCAACTACCGCGAATGCGCGCAAGCTGTTCGTCAGGCGGCCGGCCGCGGCTTGAGCAGCAGCTCGATCGCCTTGCCCGCCATCGCGAAACCGAAGCTGCCGGTGACGTGGGTGGCCGCGCCCAGCCCGGCGCCGCAGTCGAGCTTGAGCGATTCGTCGGCACCCAGCTTGGGCCGCACGCCGCAGACGCTGCCGTCGCCCTGCGGGTACTTCACGTTCTCCAGCGAATACACCGCCGGCACGCCGAAGTAGCGGTCGGGGTTGCGCGGGAACTTGAAGCCGGCGCGCAGCTGCTTGCGCACCAGGGCCAGCAGCGCGTCCTGCTCGGTGCGCGAGAGATCGCGCACGCGCACCAGGGTCGGATCGGTGCGTCCGCCGGCCGAGCCGCAGACCACCACCGGCAGCTTGCGGCGCCGGCACCAGGCAATCATCTCCAGCTTGCTGCGGAAGCTGTCGCAGGCGTCGAGCACCACGTCATGGCCGCGGTCGAGCAAGGCCTCGAGGTTGGACGGCAGCAGGAACTCCCGCACCACCTCGACCCGGATATCCGGATTGATGGCCCGGCAGCGCTCGGCCAGCACCTCGCCCTTGCCGCGGCCGAACTGGCCGTCGAGGGCGTGCAGCTGGCGGTTGGTGTTGCTGACGCAGACCTCGTCGGCATCGATGAGCACCAGCCGGCCGACGCCGCTGCGCGCCAGCGCCTCCACCGCCCAGGACCCGACCCCGCCCAGCCCGACGATGCAGGCCTGGGATGCGGCCAGGCGCTCGGCAGCGCCGCGTCCGTACAGCCGGTCGATGCCGGCGAATCGCTGGGAGGTCGGGGTCATGCCGGCATTTTAGGGCAGCGCCGCGGCCATGAACCGTTTCGCAACCCCGGCGGCCCGGGTCGGGGCCCGTTCAGGCAACGGGGGCTAGCGTCGGCCCCGAGTGTCCCACCCGAGGAAATCGCCATGAAGAGCCAACTGCTGATCGTCGCCGCCCTTGCCACCGCCGGCCTGGCGGCCTGCTCCACGGCCCCGCGCAACAGCGGCTACGGCTACAACGACCGCGGCTACGGCTACTCCGAGCCGCGACGCTGCTACGACTGCGGCCGCGTCGAGCGCATCGAGCAGGTTTACGGCGTGCGCGAGAACAGCCGCACCGGCGCCGTGCTGGGTGGCCTGGTCGGCGCGGTGGCGGCCCGCGAGATCCCGAAGCATGGCAGCGACGGCAAGCGCAACACCGCCACCGTGGCCGGCGCGGTCGCCGGCGCCGTCGCGGGCAACGCGATCGAGAACAAGGTGAACGAGGAGACCTTCGACGTGCACGTGCGCATGGACGACGGCCGCCGCATCGTCATCAACACCAACCGCCTGCCCGCCGGCGTCCGCGAGGGTGCCCCCGTGCGCGTGGACGGCAACCGCATTTCCGCCCTGCGCTGACCGGCTTGCCCGGGTAAGTCGCCGTGATATCTTCGCGGCGGCTTACCCTTGGAGCAGCCCATGCGTTCCCTGATCGTCGGCGTCATCGGCCTGTTGGTCGGCGCCCTGTGCACCCTGATCCTACTCAACGCCCTGCGCCAGGGCACCGCCTATCCCAACGGCGTGATGGCCGTGATGTCCGCCCAGATGAAGGGCCTGGACCAGTCGCTCAAGCAGAACCGCTGCACCAGCGCCGACCTCACGCCGCGGCTGCAGACCCTGCGCTTCCTCGGCAATGACCTCGAGCCCGCCTTCCTGCCGACGGCGGACGACGAACGCTTCATCGGCCACGCCAGCGAACTGCGCGCGGCGCTCGATGCCGCACTGGCCGCGCCGCCGGCGGATTGCGCCGCCGCCCGCGTGGTGATCGATCGCGTCGGCTCGGGCTGCCAGGCCTGCCACCGCGACTTCAAGGGCTGAGGCGGATCCAGTTGGCGATCGCGGCGGCCGGGGCCTCCGGCCGTCGCATCCAGCGGAAGTGGTCCGGCGCCGTACCCAGTCGTGCGGCGTCGAAGACTTCCGCCCGGTGCGTGCCGCCACCCAGTTTTCCGACCAGGGCGCGCAGCGACGCCTCCGGCACCAGCCAGTCATCGCTGAAGCGCAGGCCCAGCGTTGGCAGCGCCAGCCGCGCCAGCATCGCGTCCATCGGCTCGCCGTCGCCGTAATCGAGGTAGCGGCCGCTGCGCACGGTGGCGGCCCAGTCGCGCATCAGCCTACCGGCTTCGCGCCCGGCGAAATTGAGGTGCTGGCCCGGGTAGTAGCCCGCGATGGCGGTGACCACGGGAAGGCTGCGGGCGAACAGTGAAATACCCAAGCGCTGCCGGCCCGTGAACGTGCGCGCATCCGGTACGCCCGTGGCGGCCAGCACCAGGCCGCGGCAGGCCGACGGCTGGCGCGCCGCGGCCATCGCCGCGAACTGCCCGCCCAGGCTGTGGCCACCGAAGCGCCAGTCGCCGGCGCCCAGCGCCGCGATGCTGGCGGGCAGGTCGTGCTGCAGGAGCTCGCGATAGCCCCAGTCGCTGCCCCGGCGGGCGCGCAGCGAACTACTGCCATTGCCCCGCCACTCATGCACCGCGCACGTCACGCCCAACCCGGCCAAGGCCTGTCCGAAGGCGTCGTACTTGTTGGCCGGCACGCCCAGCGCGGGCAGCCACAGCAGGCCGGGGGCACCCGTGCCGGCGCCGTGCACGCGCAGGTGGGCGACGTGGCCGTCAGCCGCGGTGACCCGTCGTTCTTCCATCGGCATTCGATCCACCGCATCAGGCGAAGCGCGCAGCATATCGGCTGCGCCGGGCCTGCGGCAGGGTGGATGCCGCCATCGCGCGGCGGCAATCACCCGCCCTGCACGCGGAAACAACGCGCCATTGACGCGCCGCGCACGCCGCCGCGACGGCGTGCGCGGCATCGTGGCGCCGTGCCCGAGGCACCTCACCCCACCCATGGAGTCCACGATGAATCTTTTCCGCAAGAGCCTGCTCGCCGCGATGATGACCGCCGTCGTTGCCACCCCCGCTTTCGCGGGCCACCACAACGAGGGCATGGACAAGCCGGCCGGCACGATCGTTGATGTCGCCGCGTCCAACGCGGACTTCGAAACTCTGGTCGCCGCGGTCAAAGCCGCCGGCCTGGTCGAGACCCTGAGCGGCGAAGGTCCGTTCACCGTCTTCGCCCCGACCGACGACGCCTTCGCCAAGCTGCCGGCCGGCACGCTTGAGAACCTGCTCAAGCCCGAGAACAAGGACCAGCTGGTCGCGATCCTTACCTACCACGTGGTGGCCGGCAAGGTGACCGCGGCCGACGTGGTCAAGCTCGACACCGCCACCACCGTCAACGGCGCCGCCGCCGACGTCACCGTGTCCGGTTCGACCGTCAAGATCGACGAGGCCACCGTCACCGCGACCGACATCAAGGCCAGCAACGGCATCATCCACGTCATCGACACCGTGATCCTGCCGGAGTAATCCCTCCCTCCAAGCGGCAGCCCGACGACCCGCTTCGGCGGGTCGTTTTTTTTCACTGCCCTGCCCGCACTGATCCGCGCTGATCCGAGTTGATCCGCGTCAGAGCCAGGATTGCATCTCCGGGGCTGGCCGCGGGTATGCTCTGCGCATGGACACCCATACCGCGTACTACCTCGTCGCCGGGGCACTGATCCTGATCGGGCTGCTTGGCACCGTGCTGCCGGTGTTGCCAGGGCTGCCGGTGATGTTTGCCGGCATGCTGCTGGCGGCCTGGACAGACGACTTCCAGCGCATCGGCGCGGTCACGCTGGTGGTCTTGGGCGTGCTTGTGGTGCTGTCGATTGCCGTAGACCTGCTGTCGAGCATCGTCGGCGCCAAGCGTGTCGGTGCCTCGAACAAGGCGCTCTGGGGCGCCGGGCTCGGCGGCGTGGTGGGCATCTTCTTCGGCCTGCCCGGCCTGATCGGCGGGCCGTTCCTGGGCGCGGCACTGGGCGAGATGTCGAACGGCAAGGAATGGCGCGACGCCTCGCGGGTGGGCGTCGGCACCTGGATCGGCCTGGCGCTCGGCGCCGCGCTGAAGATCGCCCTCGCCTTCGCGATGCTGGGCGTCTTCGGCCTCGCGCTCTGGCTGGATTGACCCGCTAGCCCTGCAGCTCGCGCAGCGTCACGGATGGCGGCGTATTGACCACGCCGCGGGTGGCGAACAGGCCGGCGACCAGCGCCGCCAGCGTGCCGATGATCGCGCCGGTGGCCGCCAGCCTGGGGTTCGCCGTCCACGGCAGGTCGAAGGCCAGGTCGGCGATGACGCCGGCCAGTACCGTCGCCGCGATCGCCGCCACCAGGCCCGACAGCAGGCCGATCGCGCTGAACTCGGAGACCTGCGCCCAGCGCAGCTGGCGCCGGCTGCCGCCGAGCACGCGCATCACGCCGCCTTCGAGCAGGCGCTCGTCCTGGCTCGCGCTCACTGCCGCCAGCAGCACCAGCACACCGGCCGCCAGCGAGAAGTAGAACACCGCCTCGACCACGGTCGATACCTGTTCGACGGTGCCGCGCACCTGGTCCAACACCGCGTCCACGTCCACCACCGACAGGTTCGGCCAGGCCGCGACCAGTTCCGCTGTGAAGCGCTTGCGCTCGGCCGGCACCTTCACCGCGGTGATGTGGCTGCCGGCGAAGCCGTCCAGCGAGCCCGGCGACGCCACCACGAAGAAGTTCGGGCGGAAGCTCTCCCAGTCCACCTTGCGAAGGCTGGTCACGCGGCCGCTGAAGCGCGAACCGGCGATGTCGAAGCTCACCTCGTCGCCCAGCTTCCAGCCCAGGGTCTGGGCGAACTCCTCCTCCACCGAAAGCTCGGGCGAGGCCGGCACGCCGGTCCAGAACTGGCCCGCCGTCACCTCGTTGTCGGCCCGCAGCGCGTCCACCTGCGAGAGGTTGAATTCGCGCTCGGCCATGCGCCGGGCGCGGCCCTGCTCCTCGGGGAAGCTGTCGCCGGACACCGCCGTGCCATTCACCTCGAGCAAGCGGGCGCGGATCATCGGGTACAGCACCGGATCCACCACGCCCTGAGCGGCCAGGAACTCGCGCACCGGCGCCACCTGGTCGGGCTGCACGTTGACGATGAAGCGGTTGGGCGCGTCGGCCGGCAGCGCGTTGCGCCAGCGGTCGAGCAGGTCGGTGCGCACGAAGGTCAGCAGCAGCAGCGCCATCAGGCCCAGCCCCAGGGCCGAGACCTGGGCGATGCTGGCACCCGCGCGCCGGCTGACGTTCGCCAGGCCATAGCGCCAGGGTCCGCGCAGCCGCGAGCGGACGCGCTTGAGCACGGCGATCAGCGTCCAGGCCAGGCCCGCCAGCACCGCCAGGGTGCCCAGGATGCCGAGCAGCATCGCCGTGCCCACTTCGGCCGAGCCGGCCTTCCACCACAGCAGCAGCGCCAGCCCGCCCAGGCCGGCCAAGGCCACCAGCACGGCGCTGGGCTCGGTCGGGTCGAGATCGCGGCGCAGCACGCGCAGGGCCGGCACGCGGCGCAGGGCCAGCACCGGCGGCACGCCGAAGGCCAGCAGCACGGTCAGTCCGACGCCGAAGCCTTCCAGCACCGGCCGCCAGCCGGCCCCCGGAATTGAAAGCTTGAGCGCCGCCACCAGCCAGTCGGCCACCGCCCATTGCAGGCCGAAGGCCAGCGCCACGCCGATCGTGCAGCCGATCAGGCCGAGCAGCAGCAGCTCGCCCGCATGGATGGCCACCAGCGTGCCCTGGCTCGCGCCGAGGCAGCGCATCACCGCCGACCCCTGCAGGTGGCGCGCGCTGTGCCGGCGCGCCGCCATCGCCACGGCCACCGCGGCGAGCACCACCGACACCAGCGCGGCAAGCCCAAGGAAGCGGTCGGCACGATCCAGGGCGCGGCGGATCTCCGGGCGCGCATCGCCCGCCGTTTCCAGGCGCTGGCCGCGGCCGAGGTTGTCGCGCGCGAAGTTGGTGAATTTCTCGACGGCGCCCGATTCGCCGGCCACCACCAGGCGGTAGCCAATGCGGCTGCCCTCCTGCACCAGGCCGGTGGCGGGTACGTCGGCAAGGTTGAGGAACACGCGCGGGGCGGTGTTGAAGTAGTCCAGCGCGGCATCGGGCTCCTGCACCACCAGCGCTGCCAGCGTCAGTTCGACGTTGCCCACGCCGATGGCATCGCCCACCTTCGCCCCGAGCAGGTCGGCGCCGGCGCGGCTGAGCCACAGCGTGCCGGGCGCGGGTACGCCTTCGGCGTCGCGCTCGCCGCCGGTGGCGGGGTCGAGCAGCCGGAAGGTACCGCGCAGCGGGAAGCCTTCGCCCAACGCCTTCATCTCGCCCAGGCGCAGGGCTTCGCCGGCGCGGACCATGCTGGGGAAGCTGAGGGTTTCGGTCAGCGTGAGTCCGGGCGCGGCGGCCGCTTCCCGCAACGCGCCCTCAATGGGCGAATCGCTGCGCACGACGGCATCACCGCCCAGCAGGCGGTTGGCCTCCAGCGCAAGGGCGCGCTCGGCGCGGTCGGTGATGAAGCTCACCGACGTCACCGCCATCACCGCCAGCACCAGCGCGGCCAGCAGAATGCGGACGTCGCCCGAGGCCAGGTCGCGGCGCAGCTGGCGCCAGGCCAGCGACACCCAGTTCATGCCGACACCAGGCGGCCGCCGTCCAGCCGCAGGATGCGGCCGCAGCGCGCGGCCAGGCGCTCGTCATGGGTCACGAGCACGAGCGTGGTGCCGGAGTCCCGGTTGAGCTTGAACAGCAGGTCGACGATGGCCTGGCCGGTGGTGGTGTCGAGGTTGCCGGTCGGCTCGTCGGCGAACAGCACCGCCGGCCGGGTCACGAAGGCGCGGGCCAAGGCCACGCGCTGCTGCTCGCCGCCGGAGAGCTGGCGCGGGTAATGGCCCAGGCGCTCGCCCAGGCCGACCTGGGACAGGATGGCCCGGGCCGGCCCTTCGGCGTCGTCGTCGCCGCGCAGCTCCAGCGGCAACATCACGTTCTCCAGCGCCGTCAGCGAAGGCAGCAGCTGGAAGCTCTGGAACACGAAACCGACCTTCTCGCCCCGCACCCGCGCCCGGCCGTCCTCGTCGAGGGCCGAGAGCGCCGCGCCGTCGAGCAGCACGCGGCCGTCGCTGGGCACGTCCAGGCCGGCCAGCAGCGACAGCAGCGTGCTCTTTCCTGAACCGGAGGCCCCGACGATCGCGACCGCTTCACCCTTGGTGATGGTAAAACCGACCCCATCGAGGATGGTGAGTTCGCCCGCGGGCAGCGGCACCCGCTTGCCCAGGCCCTCGGCGCGCAGCGCTTCGGAAACGGCGGCGGGCGAATCGTGGCTGTCGGCCATGGAAATCCTCTTGCGAATGGAGTGGAAGATGTTCGAACGATATGGAGCATGGCGGGGCCGGGTTCAACGGGGCATGACGGCCCTGCTGCTGGCACTTGCCCTGCTGGCCGGCGCCGTGCAGGCATCGGAGCCGCGGACCGTGCTGGTGCTGGGCGATTCACTCTCGGCCGCCTACGGCCTGGCGCCCGAACAGGGCTGGGTGGCCTTGACCGCCGAAAAGCTGAAGGCCCGCCACCCCGGCTGGCGCATGGCCAACGCCAGCGTCAGCGGTGAAACCACCGCCGGCGGCGCCAGCCGCATCGCCGGCGAGCTGGCCCGGCACAAGCCCGCGGTGGTCGTGGTGGAGCTGGGTGCCAACGACGGCCTGCGCGGCCTGCCGCTCGAGCACACACGCGCCAACCTCGAGAAGATCATCCTGGCCTCGCAGCAGGCAGGGGCCCGCGTGCTGCTGGTGGGCATGCGCCTGCCGCCCAACTTCGGGCCTCAGTACACGCAGGGCTTCGAGCGCAACTTCGTCGAACTGGCCCAGGCCCACGGCGCCGCCCTGCTGCCCTTCCTGCTGGAACCGATCGCCACCGACCGCGAGGCCTTCCAGGCCGACAACCTGCACCCGGTCGCCGAGGCACAGCCACGCCTGCGCGACCACGTCTGGCCCGCGCTCGAACCCCTCCTCAAGTAATCCCCGTCCAAGGAACCCGACCATGCGAACCGTCCTCTCCGCCGCACTCCTCCTCGCCATCACCGGCTGCGGCGCCGGCGAAACCGGTGCGGCCGCCAGCGCCGCCGCGCCTGCCGCCGACGCCGCGCCCGCGCCGTCGGACGCTGTCGCCCGCTTCGCCAGCGAAGCCGGCGAACTCGAGGTCGCCACCGTCGCCGGCGGCCTGGAGCACCCGTGGGGCCTCGCCTTCCTCCCCGATGGCCGCTACCTGGTCACCGAGCGCCCGGGCCGGCTGCGCATCGTCGCCGCCGACGGCAGCCTGTCGGCGCCCGTGGCCGGCGTGCCTGAAGTCTTCGCCAAGGGCCAGGGCGGCCTGCTCGATGTCGCGCTCGATCCCGACTTCGCCACCACGCCCTGGATCTATCTCAGCTTCAGCGAGCCCGGCGAAGGCGGCGGCGGCACCTCGGTGGCCCGTGGCCGCTGGGAGAACGACGCGCTGGTGGACGTCGAGGTGATCTTCCGCCAGTCGCCCAAGCTCGACAGCGGGCAGCATTTCGGCTCGCGCCTGGTGTTCGACCGCGAGAAGCGGCTTTACGTGACCAGCGGCGACCGCGGCACCCAGCCCAACGTGCAGCCGCTCGACCTCGGCCAGGGCAAGATTTTCCGCATCGAGCGCGACGGCAGCATCCCCGCCGACAACCCCTTCGTCGGCCGCGACGACGCGCAGCCCGCCATCTGGTCCTACGGCCACCGCAACGTGCAGGGCGCGGCGCTGCACCCGGCCACCGGCGCACTCTGGCAGACCGAGCATGGTGCCCGCGGCGGTGACGAGCTCAACATCCCCGAGGCCGGCAAGAACTACGGTTGGCCGGTGATCACGCTGGGCGTGAACTACAACGGCATGCCCATCGGCGACGGCAAGACCGAGGCCCCGGGCATGGAGCAGCCGATGCACCAGTGGACGCCGTCGATCGCGCCCAGCGGCCTGGCCTTCTACACCGCCGACCGTTTTCCGGCCTGGCAGGGCGACCTGTTCGTCGGCGCCCTCGCCTTCCAGCGCGTGGTGCGGCTCGAGCTCGAAGGCGACAAGGTGGTGCGCGAGGAGGCGATGCTGACCGATCTCGGCGAGCGCATCCGCGACGTGCGCCAGGGCCCGGACGGCTACCTGTACCTGCTGACCGACGCCGCCAACGGCAAGCTGCTGCGCGTGGGCCTGGCCGCGGCGAACTAAGCCCGGGCCAGCGCCAGCAGCCCGGCGTTCTCGTGGACATGGCGGCCGCCCTCGCCCTGCGACAGCACGGCGACGGCGGCCGCCGCCACGTCCGCCGCGGCAATGGCGCGGTATCGACGCAGCGCGCCGCGCAGCAGCGGGTTGAACAGCGGCGCCAGGCGCTGGCCCCACTGCTCGGCCGCGCGTTTCTCGCTGCGTTCGCCGAGCAGCAGCCCGGGCCGCAGCAGGTCCAGCCGCTCGAAGCCGAGCTCGCCCAGCGCGCGCTCGGTCTCGCCCTTGACCCGAAGGTAGAAGTTGTCGGACTGCGCGCTGGCGCCGACCGAAGACACCAGCACCATGCGCGTGGCGCCCAAGGTGCGGGCGATGGTTGCCACGCGGATCACCAGGTCGCGATCGACCGCCAGGAAGGCTTCGCGCGAACCGGCCTGCCGGATCGTGGTGCCCAGTGCGCACACGCAGGCGTCCACGTCGCCCGCCAGCGCGCGCAAGTTGGCCGTGAGGTCGTCGTCGCGGGAGGGATCGGACAGGTCGGCCACCCACTCGAGATCGCGGGGCGGATGCGGCTGCCGCGGACGCCGCAGCAGCGAAACCACGGTCGGGCCATCGGTCCGGGCAAGCAGCTGCCGCCGCACTTCGCTGCCGACCAGGCCGGAGGCACCGGCCAGCAGCACGCGGCGGACGGAGTTCACCCTGTCACGCCCATTCGGTGAGGCCTTCGCGCTCGTACAGCGTGCGGAAGGACGGCCGCGCCTTCATGCGCTGCGCCAGCGCCGCCAGCTGCGGCCAATCGGTGGCGGGACGCGGCATGTTGCGCGACCAGCGCATCAGCATGGTGAGATGGAAGTCGGCCGCACTCACCGAGGCGCCCAGCAGGTAAGGGCCGCGCTTGGCCAGGTGCGCCTCGATGCGCTCCCACGCGGCTTCGATGCGTTGGCGGGCCAGCGTTTGCGCGGTTTCGGCAGGCGCCTCGCCCGCGGCTTCGGCGGGATAGAACCAGGTGCGGAACGCCGGCTGCAGGGTGTTGGCCAGGTGCAGCACCCACTGGTAATAGCGCCCGCGCTCGATGCTGCCCGGCTCGGGCGCCAGGCCGAAGGACGGATGCACATCGGCCAGGTGCAGCACCAGCGCCGCCGCCTCGGCCAGCGGCTCGCCGTGGACGAGCATCGTTGGCACCACGCCGTTGGGGTTGATCGCCAGGTACTCGGGGCGCCGGTGCTCTCCGGCTGCCAGGTCAAGCTTGCGCAGCTCATGCTTCGCGCCGATCTCGATCAGCAGCCAGTGCACGACCAGGCTGGCGGCGCCGGGGGAGTAGTACAGCGTGTACATGCAAGCTTCCGTTCGAACCGGGAGCCCGAAGCATACAAAAGAAAAGCCCCGGGATTGCGCCCGGGGCTTCGCTCGGTCCATGCGGACTCGATTACATGGGCTGCACTTCGTCAGCCTGCATGCCCTTCTGGCCCTTGACGAGCTTGAAGGAGACCTTCTGGCCTTCCTGCAGGGACTTGAAGCCGGTGCCCTGGATGGAACGGAAATGGACGAACACGTCCTCGCCGTTCTCGCGGCTGATGAAGCCGAAGCCCTTGGCATCGTTGAACCACTTGACGGTACCGATCTGACGATCCGACATAAAACACTCCTTGGAACGAATGGATTAATCGCTGACGGAAACATTCCGCCGCGCGACTGGGGTTGCAAGGAGAGCGAGGTGAAAAGATGTAGCGGATCGGTGGATCTACCGCATCAGGCCACGATTCACAGTGACCCTTCGCAAACACAGTCGCCGCGGACGATACGCCAGTCCGGGGCGGAATGCCAACACTTTCTGGTGGTCCCGCGTCAAGTGCGGGCGCCGTTCAGGTTCCGGCGCCGCCCGGCTCAGTCGACCGCGACCGGGATCTTGCCGATCCGGGACTGCCATTCCCGCGGCCCGGTGCGGTGCACGGACTCGCCGGTGGAGTCCACCGCCACGGTGACCGGCATGTCCCGGACCTCGAACTCGTAGATGGCCTCCATGCCCAGGTCGGCGAAGCCCACGACCCGGGAAGCCTTGATGGCCTTGGAAACCAGGTAGGCGGCGCCGCCCACGGCCATCAGGTAGACCGAGCGGTGCTTGCGGATGGCCTCGATGGCCGCCGGGCCGCGCTCGGCCTTGCCGACCATGCCCATCAGGCCGGTCTGGTCGAGCACCTGCTCTGTGAACTTGTCCATGCGGGTGGCGGTGGTCGGGCCGGCCGGGCCCACCACTTCGCCGCGGACCGGGTCCACGGGGCCGACGTAGTAGATGAAGCGGCCGCGCAGGTCCACCGGCAGCGGCTCGCCCTTGTTGAGCATGTCCACCATGCGCTTGTGCGCGGCGTCGCGGCCGGTGAGCAGTTTGCCGTTGAGCAGCAGCACCTCGCCCGGCTTCCAGCTGGCGACCTCGTCTCGGGTGACGGTGTCGAGGTCGACCCGGCGGCCCTTGGAGGCGTCGTAGGTCAGCTTCGGCCAGTCTTCCAGCGAGGGCGGCTCGAGCTGCACCGGGCCGCTGCCGTCGAGGGTGAAGTGCGCGTGCCGGGTGGCGGCGCAGTTCGGGATCATGGCCACCGGCAGGTTGGCGGCATGGGTCGGGTAGTCCTTGACCTTGATGTCGAGCACCGTGGTCAGCCCGCCCAGGCCCTGGGCGCCGATGCCGAGCGCATTGACCTTCTCGTACAGCTCGAGCCGCAGCTCCTCGGCGCGGTTGGACGGGCCGCGGGCCTGCAGGTCGGTGATGTCGATGGGCTCCATCAGCGATTCCTTGGCCAGCAGCATCGCCTTCTCGGCGGTGCCGCCGATGCCGATGCCCAGCATGCCCGGCGGGCACCAGCCGGCGCCCATGGTCGGCACGGTCTTGAGCACCCAGTCGACGATGGAATCGGACGGGTTGAGCATGGCGAACTTGGACTTGGCCTCGGAGCCGCCCCCCTTGGCCGCGACGATCACGTCCACGGTGTCGCCGGGGACGACCTTCATGTTGACGACGGCGGGGGTGTTGTCCTTCGTGTTGGTGCGCTTGCCGGCCGGGTCGGCCAGCACGCTGGCGCGCAGCTTGTTGTCGGGGTGGTTGTAGGCGCGGCGCACGCCTTCATTGACCATGTCCTCGATGCCCATCGTGGCGCCGGCCCAGCGCACGTCCATGCCGATCTCCAGGAACACGGTGACGATGCCGGTGTCCTGGCAGATCGGCCGGTGGCCCTCGGCGCACAGGCGCGAATTGATCAGGATTTGCGCGATCGCGTCCTTGGCCGCCGGGGATTCCTCGCGCTCGTAGGCGGCGGCCAGGTTCCGGATGTAGTCGACCGGGTGGTAGTACGAGATGTACTGCAGCGCGTCGGCGACGGACTGGATGAAGTCTTCCTGCTGGATCGGCTGGCTCACGGCGGGCGTCGGGTTGGCGGCGGGGCCGTGATTTTAGCCCAGCCGGCCCGGGTCGCGCCGCCTTCGGCGCGTCCCGGGCCCGGGGCTCACTCGCCGCCCGTGGGCCCGCCGACCGCCGCGGCATGGTTGGCGCGCAGGTAGTCCACGGCCAGGCTGGTGACGCGCGCGAGCATGGCCTTGTCGGCGCCCCCGAAGCTGTAGGCACCGGCCATGCCGGCCGCGTGCTGATAGAACTCCGGCTCGGCGATGACGGTGCCGGTGCCGGCATCGACGATGCGCAGTTTCAGCAGCACCCGGGACTTCCCCGCGAAGGCGCCGGCGAAGACGCGCTTGCCGCCGCTGATGAAGCGGATGCCGGCCACGTAGGGTTCGATGCGCAGCACGCGGGGCTCGCCCTCGACGGTGGCCGCACCGTTGACCTCGGCCAGCCAGGGGCCGATGCGCTCGTCGAGGTTGGCCTGCAGGTTGACCAGCGCCGCTTCGTTCGGCTTTTGGCCGGCCCAGGGCGCGCCCATGGTGATCCGGGCGACCTCGAAGCGATCGAAGGCCGAAAAGGCCTCGGCGGGCGCGGGATTGGTGGCCGACGAGGCCTCGATGGCGTCCTTGGCCAGCACCACCGGCGCGGCCAGGACCAAGGCAATCAACAGCGTGTGCAGCGAACGCAGCAGCGACATCCGGGGGCTCCCCTGTGTGTATTGGCGCGCCGGTCGGCGCGTCTTCACACGCTAGCAGAAGCCACCTCGGCTACTCCAGTTCGGTCCAGCGGGCGTAGGCCTGCTCGAGCTCGCCCTGCAGCTGGGACAGGCGCGCATTCGCGGCGGTCACCGCGTCGGCGGGCTGGCGGTAGAAGGCCGGATCCTGGATCTGCGAGGTCAGCGCGAAGATCTCGGCGTCCAAGGTCTCAATCCGGCCCGGCAGCTCCTCGAGCTCGCGCTGTTCCTTGTACGAAAGCTTGCGCTTTGCCGGTGCCGGCGCGGCGGGCGCAGCGGCCGGCTTGGGCGTCGGCGCGACCTGGGGCGTGAGCCGCGGCGACGCCGCGTTCGCGGCGGCGATGCGGGCCGCCATCGGCCGCTGGCGCAGCCAGTCGGTGTAGCCACCCACGTACTCCCCCACCCGGCCGTTGCCTTCCATCACCAGCGAGCTGGTGACCACGTTGTCGAGGAAAGCGCGGTCGTGCGAGACCAGGATCAGCGTGCCCGGGTAGTCGATCAGCAGCTCCTCGAGCAGCTCGAGCGTCTCGACGTCGAGGTCGTTGGTGGGTTCGTCCATCACCAGCACGTTGGACGGCTTGGCGAACAGCTTGGCCAGCAGCAGACGGTTGCGCTCGCCGCCGCTGAGCTTGGTGATCGGCGCCAGCGCGCGGTCGGGGCTGAACAGGAAATCCTGCAGGTAGCCCATCACGTGCTTGCGGCTGCCGTTGATCTCGATGAATTCGCGGCCCTCGGAGACGTTGTCGAGTGCGTTCCAGTCCTCGCGCAGCGCGGCGCGCAGCTGGTCGAAGAAGGCGACCTCGAGGTTGGTGCCGACCCGCACTTCGCCCGACTGCGGCTGCAGGTCGCCCAGCAGCAGCTTGAGCAGGGTGGTCTTGCCGGAGCCGTTCGGGCCGATCAGGCCGATCTTGTCGCCGCGCTGGATGACGGTGCTGAAGTTGCGCACCAGCACGCGGGCGGTGCCCGCGCGCACCGGCCCCTGCGCACCGCCCTCGCCGTCGAAGGCGAAGGAGATGTCCTTGGCCTCGAATACCTTGCGGCCGGACTTCTCGGCGCCGGCGGCGGCCAGCTTCACGTTGCCCTGCTGTTCGCGGCGCTCGGCGCGCTCGCGGCGCATGGCCTTGAGCGCGGTCACGCGGCCTTCGTTGCGGGTGCGGCGGGCCTTGATGCCCTGGCGGATCCAGACTTCCTCCTGCGCCAGCTTCTTGTCGAACAGCGCGTTGGCCTGGGCCTCGGCGTGCAGCCGCTCCTCGCGGCGGCGCAGGAAGTTGTCGTAGTCACCCGGCCAGCTGGTCACCTGGCCGCGGTCGATCTCGACGATGCGGGTGGCCAGGTTCTTCAGGAACTCGCGGTCGTGGGTGACGAAGACCACGCTGCCGCCGAAGTTCTTCAGGAACTCCTCCAGCCAGGCGATCGATTCGATGTCGAGGTGGTTGGTGGGCTCGTCGAGCAGCAGCAGGTCGGGCGCGGCCACCAGGGCCTGGGCCAGCAGCACGCGGCGCTTCATGCCGCCCGACAGCGCCGAGAACTCGGCGTCCTCGGGCAGGTCGAGCTTGCTGATCACCTGTTCGACGCGCTGTTCGATCTCCCAGCCGTCGCCGGCTTCGATCCGGGCCTGTACGGCGCCCAGTTCGTCCATGTCGATGTCATCGCCGTCATGCAGCAGGTGGTGGTAGCGCGCCAGGTCGGCGCCGAGTGCGCCCAGGCCCATCGCAACCACGTCGAACACGCTGCCGGCCAGGTCCTTGGGCACTTCCTGGGCCAGGCCGGCCAGGCGGCCCTCGCGCTTGACCACGCCGTCGTCGGGCGTGATCGCGCCGCCCATCAGGCGCAGCAGGGTGGACTTGCCGGCGCCGTTGCGGCCGACGATGCAGACGCGCTCGTTGCGCTCGATCGTCAGGTCCACGGACTCGAGCAGGAGCGGGCCGCCGACGCTGTAGTCGACGCCTTGGAAGGTGATCAGGGACATCCGCGCAGTTTACAGGCTCGCCCGCCCCGAAGCCCGCGCCGGATGCCCTAAGATCGGGCCAGACCCCGGGGAACCCGCCATGGCCCGCACTTCACGTTTCCGCGCTTGCCCGCTTTGCGAAGCCATCTGCGGCCTCGAGCTGCAGTACGAAGGCCCCGGCCTGGTGGCCATCCGTGGCGATGCCGCCGACCCCTTCAGCCGCGGCCACGTCTGTCCGAAGGGCAATGCGCTGCTGGACCTCGAGGCCGACCCCGACCGCCTTCGCCGTCCGCTGCGCCGCCGCGGCCGCGACTGGGAGGAAATCAGCTGGGACGAGGCGCTGGCCGAGGCCGGCGAGCGCCTGGCCGCCGTGCAGCGCGAGCACGGCGCCGATGCGGTGGGTGCCTACCTGGGCAATCCCAACGTCCACCATTTCGGCCACATCGCCTACCTGCCCGCCCTGCTCCGCAGCCTGCGCTCGAAGAACCTCTTCAGCGCCTCGTCGGTGGACCAGTGGCCGAGCCAGTTGGTCGACTGGCTGATGTACGGCCACCAGTTCCTGCTGCCGATCCCGGACGTGGACCGCACCGACTACTTCCTGATGTTGGGCGCCAATCCGGTGGCGTCCAACGGCAGCCTGATGACGGCGCCGGGCATCGCCCGCCGGCTCGAGGCGCTGGCGGCGCGCGGGCGCCTGGTGGTGGTGGATCCGCGCCGCACCGAGACCGCCGCGATCGCGAGCGAGCACGTTTTCATCCGGCCCGGCACCGACGCCTGGTTCCTGGTCGCGCTGCTGCAGGAATTGCTGGCCCTGGGCGCGCCGCGCATCGAAGCCTACGAAGGAAAGCTGCGCGGACTGGAGCAGGCGCTGCGTGCGCTGGCCGCCTTCGATACCTCCGACGTCGAGGCCCGCACCGGCGTGCCGCGCGCACGCATCGCGGCCATCGCCGCGGATTTCCGCGCCGCGCCGGCCGCCGTGGCCTACGGACGGATGGGGGTGTCCACGCAGGCCCACGGCACGCTTTGCCAGTGGCTGATCCAGCTGGTGAACCTGGTCACCGGCAACCTTGACCGCGTGGGTGGCGCCCTGCCGAACGAGCCCGCCTTCCCGGTCACCGGGCCCGGCACCTCGGCAGGCCACCGCGACCGCTGGCGCAGCCGCGTCCGCGGCCTGCCCGAGTTCGCCGGCGAACTGCCGGTGTCGGTGCTGGCCGAGGAAATCCGCACGCCCGGCGAAGGCCAGCTGCGCGCCCTGCTCACCTGCGCCGGCAACCCGGTGCTGTCGACGCCGGACGGACGCGGGCTGGATGCGGCGCTGGCGAGCCTGGATTTCATGGTGTCGATCGATGTCTACCTCAACGAGACCACCCGCCACGCCCACCTGATCCTGCCGCCGGCCTCGCCGCTGACGCAGCCGCATTACGACGTGCACTTCAACGCCTTCGCCGTGCGGCGGGTGGCGCGGCTGAGCCTGCCGCTGCGCGAGCGCGGCGACGATGAGCGCGCCGACTGGGAAATCATCGATGGGCTCGGTGCGGCCCACGCCGCGGCGAGCGGCAAGCCCTGGCGCGCCCTGCCGCCGCCGCTGGCGATGATCGAGGCAGGCCTCGCGCGCGGCGGCACCGGGCTGGACGTCGCG
>NZ_JALHQI010000002.1 GCF_022842045.1 Arenimonas sp.
ACCGGCCGCGACGCCGGCCCCCGCGTCGCCCGCGCCGAAGCCCGCCGCCAGTGAAGCCACCCCGCCCGCCGCACGGGTGACGTCCGAGCAGCCCGCCTTCGTCCCGCCGCCGGCCGATCCGCGCCTCGTGGACTACCTTCGGCCGGGCGCCCTGTCCGGGCCGGTGCGGCTCCAGCTCACGGGTGCGCCGGACCTGGTGCTCGATCCCGGCACCCAGACCTACCTGTCGGGTTCGGCGCTCAAGCCGCTGCTGCCCTACTGCAGCGCCGTGATCCGCGAAGCCGACCTGGTGCCGGTGCCCGCCGCCGACCTGCCGGCGCTGGCCACCGCCCTCGGCGGCAGCCAGCCCTGGTCGCGCCTGGCCTGGCTGTGCGCGCTCAGCGGCGGCAACGGCGCGCTCGCCCCGGGCTTCGGCCCGAACGAGAAGTACAAGCTGCTGCGCTGGCCGCAGACCGAACGCGAGTTCCCCAAGCACTTCCGCATCGCCACGGTGATGATGAAGGGCCCCGCCCTGCTCACCGACATCGCCGAGCAAAGCGGCGTGACGCTGGCCGAGGTCATCGACTACGTCAACGCCTGCCTCGCCACCGGCGTGGCGGAGCCGGAAAGCGGCCCGCCGCCGGCCACCGATGCCGCGAAGGGCGGCCTGCTGGGCCGTTTCCGCCGCTGATGCCCCGGGGCCGGTCGCGAGACCGGCCCTCGCTCTCCATACCCTCGAAAGCCGCCAGCCTGAACGCGGGCCGCGCCTTCGCCTTGCTCCCCCGGGGCGGGTGCCGGACAATTTGCGCCTGACTCCCACGCCCGAGCCCTGATGGACTCCCAGCGCTACCCGCGCCTTTCGAAGATCACGCACCCGGCCGACCTGCGCCAGTTCCCCGAAGCCGAACTGCCCGCGATCGCCGACGAGCTGCGCGCCTACCTGATCGAGACCGTGTCCCAGTCGGGCGGCCATTTCGGCGCCGGCCTCGGCGTGATCGAGCTGACCGTCGCCCTGCACTACCTGTTCGACACGCCGGTGGACCGCCTGGTCTGGGACGTCGGCCACCAGTGCTACCCGCACAAGATCCTCACCGGCCGCCGCGACAGCATCCACACCGTGAAGCAGAAGGACGGCGTGGCACCGTTCCCGCGCCGCGAGGAAAGCGAATACGACACCTTCGGCGTCGGCCACAGCTCCACCTCCGTTTCCGCCGCGCTCGGCATGGCGATCGCGCTGCAGGCCCGCGGCGACGAGCGCAAGGTGGTCGCCGTGATCGGCGACGGTGCGATGACCGCCGGCATGGCCTTCGAGGCGCTCAACCACGGCGGCGGCATGGACCCGGAGCCGAACCTGCTGGTGGTGCTCAACGACAACCGCATGTCGATCTCCGAGAACGTGGGTGGCCTGACCCGCATGCTTGGACGCCTCTCGGGCAGCCGCACGCTGAATGCGATCCGCGAGAGCGGCAAGAAGCTGCTCGGCGACAAGCGCCGCCCGGCCGCGCGCTTCATGCGCCGCTGGGAAGAGCACTGGAAGGGCATGTTCGTGCCCTCGACGCTGTTCGAGGAAATGGGCTTCCACTACACCGGCCCGATCGATGGCCACGACATCCCGGCGATGGTGTCCGCGCTCAAGACGCTCAAGGGCCTCAAGGGGCCGCAGCTGATCCACGTCATCACCACGAAGGGCAAGGGCTACGAACTCGCCGAAGGCGACCAGATCGAATACCACGCGGTCGGCCCCTTCGACCCGACCGTTGGCATCGTCAAGAAGGCGGCGCCGGCCAAGCCCACCTACACCCAGGTGTTCGGCGACTGGCTTTGCGACATGGCCGCGGCGGATGAGTCGCTGATGGGCATCACCCCGGCGATGCGCGAAGGCTCGGGCCTGGTGCGCTTCAGCAAGGAATACCCGGCGCGCTACTTTGACGTCGCCATCGCCGAGCAGCACGCGGTGACGCTGGCCGCGGGCATGGCCTGCGAAGGCGCCAAGCCCGTGGTGGCGATCTATTCCACCTTCCTGCAGCGCGGATACGACCAGCTGGTGCACGACGTGGCGCTGCAGGGCCTGGACGTGCTGTTCGCGATCGATCGCGGCGGCGTGGTCGGACCGGACGGCGCCACCCATGCCGGCAGCTTCGACCTCAGCTTCCTGCGCTGCATCCCCAACATGGTCTTGATGGCACCGGCGGACGAGAACGAGTGCCGGCAGATGCTCAGCACCGGCTACCGCCACCCCGGCCCGGCCGCGGTGCGCTACCCGCGCGGCACCGGCCCGGGCGTGGCCGTTCAGCCCACGCTCGATGGGCTGCCGATCGGCAAGGCCGAACTGCGCCAGCGCGGCGGCCGCATCGCGCTGCTCGCCTTCGGCGCGCTGGTCGCCCCGGCCGAGAAAGTCGGCAAGGAACTGGGCCTCACCGTCGCCAACATGCGCTTCGTCAAGCCGCTCGACCGCACCCTGGTGCTCGAACTCGCGCGCAGCCACGAAGCCATCGTGACGCTCGAGGACAACGCCATCATGGGCGGCGCCGGCAGCGGCGTGGCCGAGCTGCTGGCCAACGAGGGCATCACTTTGCCCGTTCTGCACCTGGGCCTGCCGGACCGCTACCAGGAGCACGCCAGCCGCGAACAGCTGCTGGCCGAGGCCGGCCTGGACGCCGAGGGCATCCGCGCCACGCTGCTCGCGCGCTGGCCCGCCCTCGCCGCGGCGGCGCCGCGGGTACAGGCCGGCTGATCAACCGGCGTCGCGCGGCCTGCGGCCGAGCGTGACGCGGTCGCGGTGCTCGAGGTCGCGCTCGGTCGCCACCTGCTCCAGCCCCGCCGCACGGAACAAGGCGCGCACGGCCGCGCCCTGTTCGAACCCGTGTTCGACCAGCAGCCACCCGCCCGGCGCCAGGTGCGCGGGCGTGCCGGCGCAGATCGCGCGGATGGCGTCCAGGCCGTCGGCACCCGAGGCCAGCGCGGCGCGCGGCTCGAAGCGCAGGTCGCCCTGCTGCAGGTGCGGGTCGTCGTCGGCGATGTAGGGCGGGTTGCTCAGCACCAGGTCGAACTGCTCGCGCGGCACGGCGGCGAACCAGTCGCCCGGCAGCAGGCGCACCGGCAGCCCGGCATCGCGCGCATTGCCCGCGGCCACGGCCAGCGCGTCGGCGCTGGCATCGGTGGCGGTGACGTCGGCCAGCGGGCGCTCGCTGGCGATGGCCAGCGCGATCGCGCCGGTGCCGGTGCCCAGGTCGAGCACGCGCATCGGCTCCGAGCGCGGCATCCGGTCCAGGGCCAGCTCGACCAGCAGCTCGGTTTCCGGGCGCGGGATCAGGGTGTCGGCGGTGACGGTGAGTTCGAGCGACCAGAAGCCGCGCTGGCCGGTGATCTGCGCCACCGGTTCGCCGTGCAGGCGGCGTTTCACCAGCGCCTCGAACGCCTCCGCATCGGCCGCATCCAGCACGTCGCTGGCGTGCGCGTAGAACCAACTGCGCGGGCGCTGCATCGCGTGCGCCAGCAGCAGCTCGGCTTCGAGCCGCGCGGCGTCGCCGGGCAGTCGCGACGCGGCGTCGCGGATGGCGTTGGCGAGCGTCGTCACCTCAGCCCGCCAGCAGGCTGGCGACCTGGACCACGCAGGCCAGCAGGAACCCGGCGAGGAAGAAAATGTAGGAAAGCCGCAAGTACCGATACTTGTGGTGCGCCAGGTACCAACCCAGCGCGTAGGTATCGCGCGCCATGGTCTCGTACACCGAGCCGTCCGACTTCAGCGCGCCGGCGATCTCGGCCAGGAAGCGCTCGCGCGGCAGCTCGGCGAAGTGGCCGAAGAACAGCAGGTTGAACTGCGGCGGGATCTTGTCGTCCACCAGCCTCAGCGGCCGGTACTTGGGCAGCACCGCCAGCACGGCCAGCAGCAGCGCCAGCAGGGTGAAGGCGGCCAGCGTCAACGAGGCGGTGCGCAGCACCGGATCGCTCAGGCGACCCAGCACCAGCGTGAGCACGATCGAGGACATGGTGATGATGATGTTGGCCTTGGTGTCGGCCATGGCCGACAGCTGCACGTGGTGCATCTGCATCGTGCGCAGCAGGGTGTCGCCGGTGTTGCGCTCGGGCACGGCCGCGAACAGCTTCTCGACCTCGGCTGGCGTGGGTGTTTGGGCGGGGGGCATGGGCGCGATCCTCTCGGGACCGCGCCATCATAGCGCCGGCCACGGGGCCGGCACGAATGCGGGGCTCAGGCCGCGGCGGACAGCGTGCCGCCGACGGCCTTCAGCGGCGCGCGGATCAGGTGGTCGAAGGCGCCGAGCGCGGCGGTGGAGCCGGCGCCCATCGCGACCACGATCTGCTTGTACGGCACCGTGGTGGCATCGCCGGCCGCGAACACGCCGGGCATCGAGGTCTGGCCGCGCTCGTCGATGACGATCTCGCCGCGGGCGCTGAGTTCGACCGTGCCCTTGAGCCACTCGGTGTTCGGCAGCAGGCCGATCTGCACGAAGATGCCCTCGAGCTCGAGGCGGTGCTCGCTGCCCAGCAGGCGGTCGCGCCAGGCCAGGCCGTTGACCTTGCCGCCGTCGCCCAGCACCTCGGTGGTCTGCGCGTTCACCAGCACGGTGACGTTGGCCAGGCTGCGCAGCTTGCGCTGCAGCACCTCGTCGGCGCGCAGCTTCGAGTCGAACTCGACCAGGGTGACGTGGGCCACGATGCCGGCCAGGTCGATCGCCGCCTCGACGCCGGAGTTGCCGCCGCCGATCACCGCAACGCGCTTGCCCTTGAACAGCGGGCCGTCGCAGTGCGGGCAGTAGGCCACGCCCTTGTTCCGGTACTGGTCCTCGCCGGGCACGCCCATCTGGCGCCAGCGGGCGCCGGTACCCAGCACCACGGTGCGCGACCTGAGCACGGCGCCGCTAGCGAGCTCGACGCGGATCAAGCCGTCGTCGCCCGCAGGCAGCAGCTTCGCCGCGCGCTGCCCGTTCATCACGTCGACGTCGTTGGCGCGCACGTTCTGCTCCAGCGCGGCGGCGAGCTTCGGGCCCTCGGTCTCGGCGACCGAGATCAGGTTCTCGATGCCCATCGTGTCCAGCACCTGGCCGCCGAAGCGCTCGGCCGCGACGCCAGTGCGGATGCCCTTGCGCGCGGCGTAGATGGCCGCGGCGGCGCCGGCAGGGCCGCCACCGACCACCAGGACGTCGAACGGCGCCTTCTCGTCGAGAATGCGCGCCTCGCGGGCGGCGGCGCCGGTGTCGAGCTTGCCGACGATCTCGGCCAGGCCCATGCGGCCGGCGCCGAACACCTCGCCGTTGAGGTAGACCGAGGGCACGGCCATCACCTGGCGCGCCTCGACCTCGTCCTGGAACAGCGAGCCGTCGATCGCGACGTGGGTGATGCCCGGGTTCAGCACCGCCATCAGGTTGAGCGCCTGCACCACGTCGGGGCAGTTCTGGCAGGACTGCGAGAAATAGCTCTCGAAACGGTACTCGCCCTCGAGCGCGGCGATCTGCGCCAGCAGGTCCTGCGATTCGCGCGAGGGATGGCCGCCGACCTGCAGCAGGGCCAGCACCAGCGACGTGAACTCATGGCCCATCGGGATGCCGGCGAAGCGCACCGCGGTGTTGGTGCCGGTGCGCGCGATCTCGAACGACGGACGGCGGGCGTCGTCGTCGGTGCGCGCAAAGCGGATCTTGTCGGAAAGCGAAGCAATTTCCTCGAGCAGCGCCTGCAGCTCGCGCGAAGCGTCGCCGTCGTCGAGCGAGGCGCGCAGTTCGATCGGCAGCTGCAGCTTCTCGAGGTAGGCGGAAAGCTGCGTCTTCAGGGTGGCGTCGAGCATGGCATGACTCCGGGAAGTGGGGGCTTTCGCGCGCCGCCAGGCCGCGCCGGGCAGTGCGCGAAAGCAACCTCGGGGGAAACGGCCCCCGGGATCTCCCGGGGGCCGCGGAACAACGCGTCGGCTTCGCTCAGATCTTGCCGACCAGGTCCAGCGACGGGGCGAGCGTCTTCTGGCCTTCCTTCCACTTCGCCGGGCAGACCTGGCCGGGGTTGGCGGCGATGAACTGCGCGGCCTTGAGCTTGCGCAGGGTCTCGGTGACGTCGCGGGCGATGGCGTTGTCGTGGACCTCGGCGGTCTTGATCACGCCCTCCGGGTTGATGATGAAGGTGCCGCGCAGGGCCAGGCCCTCCTCCTCGATGTGCACGTCGAAGGCGCGGGTGAGCTGGTGGGTCGGGTCGCCGACCAGCGGGAACTTCGCCTTGCCCACGGCCGGCGAGGTCTCGTGCCAGACCTTGTGCGAGAAATGGGTGTCGGTGGTGACGATGTAGACCTCGGCGCCCGAGGCCTGGAACTCGCCGTAGTTCTCGGCCGCGTCCTCGACCTCGGTCGGGCAGTTGAAGGTGAAGGCGGCCGGCATGAAGATCAGCACGGACCACTTGCCCTTCAGGCTGGCCTGGGTCACTTCGACGAACTTGCCGTTGTGGAAGGCCTGGGCCTTGAACGGCTTCACTTCGGTATTGATCAGGGACATGGGGGTTCCTTGGTTTGGGAGACTGAATCGAAACTTGCGTGAATGGTAGACAAAACCTATCAATGTGCAAACTAGATTGATTCTATCGCTTTGATAGCCATAGTCTATTTGCGGCTCGACAAACCGATTTCCAAGGCGCATTACTGGCCCAGCATCCATAGGCAGCGGCAATCCCGATGAACCTTCGCGACCTGCGGTACCTGGTAGCCCTGGCGGAACTGCGGCATTTCGGGCGCGCGGCCGATGCCTGCCACGTCAGCCAGCCCACCCTGTCCACCCAGATCAAGAAGCTCGAGGACGAGCTGGGCGTGTCCCTGGTCGAACGCGCCCCCCGCCACGTGATGCTGACGCCGGCCGGGCACGACATCGCCGCCCGCGCCCGCCGCGTGCTGGCGGAAGTCGAGCAGATGCGCGAAACCGCGCGCCGCACCAGCGACCCGGAAGCCGGCAGCGTGCGCATCGGCTTCTTCCCCACGCTCGGGCCCTACCTGCTGCCGCACGTGGTGCCGCGCATCCGCGCTCGCTTCCCGCGCCTGGAGCTGCTGCTGGTCGAGGAAAAGACCGAAGTCGTGCTGCACCTGCTGCGCGACGGCAAGCTTGACGCCGCCGTGCTGGCGCTGCCGCTGCACGACGACTGGCTGGAGACCGAGTTCCTGTTCGAAGAGCCCTTCATGCTGGCGGTACCGGAGGGCCACCCGCTCGCCGGCCAGCGCAACCTGCGCCTGGCCGAACTCAGCGACCAGCACCTGTTGCTGCTCGAGGAGGGCCACTGCCTGCGCGACCAGGCGCTGGCCGTATGCAGCCTGGCAGGCGCCGGCGAGAAGGAAGGCTTCCGCGCCACCAGCCTCGAGACCCTGCGCCAGATGGTCGCCGCCGGCGTCGGCGTGACGCTGCTGCCGATGCTCGCGGTGAAGCCGCCGGTGTCCCCGTCGGAAAACATCCGCCTGCTCGAATTCGGCAATCCGCCGCCGACCCGCCGGCTCGCGCTGGCATGGCGCAAGAGTTCGGCGATGGGCGGCTTCCTGCACCAGCTGGCCGACGTGTTGCGCGACCTGCCGCCAGGCCTGCTCGACCCACCGAAGCAAACCAGCGCCGCCGCGCGCGGCAAGCGCCGCGCCGGGGCTTGAACCCCACCGCCGCGCGGGCTACGGTAGCTCCACAATTCGTGAATCCCCGGGCGGTGCGCCAAGCGCGCCGCCCGTTTCCTTTTTTGGAGGACACCATGCAACCGCAGCCCATCCTGCCCCCGATCACGCTCGGAAGCCGTGACCTTGCCCGCCTCGAGCAGCTGTTGGATTCGCCGGCCCTGCGCCGCCTGCCCGCGGCGCAGTCGCTGGGCGCCGAACTCGAGCGCGCCAAGGTGCTGCCGGCCGAGCAGGTGCCGGGCGACGTGGTGACCATGAACGCCAGCGTCACCTGCGTGGACGAAGTCAGCGGCGAACGCCACCACTTCACCCTGGTCTACCCGCAGGACGCCGACGTGACCACCGGCCGCGTTTCGGTGCTGGCACCGGTGGGCAGCGCCCTGCTCGGGCTGTCGGTGGGCCAGGTGATCGACTGGCAGGCGCCGGGTGGCCGGGCGCTGCGGTTGCGGGTGACCGAAGTGGCTGCCGCGCCGGAATCGGCCAGCGTCTTGCATCGCTGACCCGGCACGGCAATAGTCGGGGCCTCCGGGCCCCGCCGCGGCCCCGCGAACAGGTGACACGATGACGCCCAAGGGTTCCCGCACCGAGGAAAACCTCAAGCTGGCCTTCACCCGCGAGGCCGAGGCCAACCGCCGATACCTCTACTTCGCGCAGAAGGCCGACGTCGAAGGGTTCACCGACGTGGCGTCGGTGTTCCGCTCCACCGCCGAGGGCGAGACCGGCCACGCCCACGGCCACCTCGAATACCTCGAGTCCTGCAGCGACCCCGCCACCGGCCTGCCCTTCGGCGGCACGCTCGACAACCTGCGCTCTGCGATCGCGGGCGAAACCCACGAATACGCCGACATGTACCCGGGCATGGCCCGTACCGCGCGCGAGGAGGGCTTCGACGAGATCGCCGACTGGTTCGAGACCCTGGCCAAGGCCGAACGCTCGCACGCCAACCGCTTCCAGAAAGCGCTCGACGAGCTGGCGGCGCAGGCCACGCCCTGAGCCTCCCGATGCAGAAGCTCACGCGCGCCGGCCTGCTGTCGCCCGAGGCGTATGCGGCGGTGCGCCCGGGGCTGCGCGCACGCCTGGCCGCGCACAAGCAGCGGCGCCGCGTCGCACTGGGCGAGCACGCCACGCTGCTGTTCGAAGACCGGCTGACGGTGCTCTACCAGGTGCAGGAGATGCTGCGGGTCGAACGGCTGTCCGACGCCGGCGACATCGACGCGGAGCTCGCCGCCTACAACCCGCTGGTGCCCGACGGCGGCAACCTCAAGGCGACGCTGATGTTCGCCTTCGCCGATACCGTTGCGCGCCGGGAGGCGCTGGGCGCGCTGGGCGGCGTCGAGCACCGCGTCTACGCCCGGGTCGGCGCGCGGGCGCCGGTGTTCGCGGTCGCCGACGAGGACCTGCCGCGCAGCGACGGCGGCAAGACCTCGGCCGTGCACTTCTTGCGCTTCGAGTTCACGCCGGCCGCGATCGCCGCGATCCGGGCCGGCGATGCCCTCGCCTTCGGCATCGCCGACGACCGCCTGCCGGTCGAAACCACGCTGGACGCGATCACGCGCGAAGCCCTGGCCGAGGATTTCGACTGATGCCGCGCTGGCTCTGGATCCTGCTCGCCTCGTCGCTGGCGGCGCTGCTGTGGGCCACCACGCGCGACGATTACGCGCCACCGGCCATGCGCGAAGGCGCCGCGGTGCGCTGCGTGCCGCCGGAGGGCAACGTGGACATCCGCGTGCCGCTGCAGACGCCCGCCTCGCCGGCGATGCCGCCGTTCAGGCTGGCCGACCACGAGGTCACCCCGCTCGCCGGCTTCGCGATCGAAGCCAGGGTGCTGGCCCGCGAGGATTATCGCTTCGACCGCAACGCCGCCATCTCGCCCACCGACCTGGCGCTCGGCTGGGGCCGGATGGCGCGCGAGGAGTTCTACGAGCCGCTGCGGATCTCGCAGTCGGGACGCTGGTACTTCTACCGCTGGGGCAGCGAAGGCCCGCCGCTGCCGCTGGACGAGATCATCGCCAGCAGCGCCAACATGCACATGATCCCCGCGGATGCCGGCGTCGCCGAAGCGCTGTCGCGGGTGCGGCCGGGCCAGACCGTGCGGCTGCGCGGCTGGCTGGTGGAAGTGCGCGGCGCCGATGGCTGGACCTGGCGCAGCTCGCTCAGCCGCGAGGACAGCGGCAATGGCGGCTGCGAAGTGGTTTACGTGTGCGCTCTGGCGTCGTACTGACTCAGTAGCGCAGCGTGGCCACCCGCAGCGGGCTGATGTCCTTGAAGCGGATGCCCGGCTTGGGGAAATCGGCGATCTCCCGGACCAGCGACGCGAACGGCGCCACCGGCTCAGGCCTCGTCCGCGCCCACGCGTTCGGTCTCGGCCAGGCCCGCGGCTTCCCACTCGCGCATCGCCGGCAGCGCGAAGACGGCGTCCATGAACGCGCGCGCGGTGTCGTCCACCTCGACGCCGTAGCCGCGGAAGCGGACGCAGACCGGCGCGAACATCGCATCGACGATGCCGAACCGACCGCACAGGAACGGCCCGCCCGCGCCGAACCGGCTGCGCAGCTCGCGCCACAGCCCCTGCACGCGGGCGATGTCGCGATCGGCGTCGGCGTCCCAGTGCTTGCCGCGCGGCTGGCGGCGCAGGTTCATCGGCAGCTGGGCGCGCAGCGCGCCGAAGCCCGAATGCATTTCCGCCGCGGCGCTGCGCGCGACGGCCCGCGCCGCGACCCCGGCCGGCCAGCCTTCGCCGGCCAGCCAGCGCTCGTTGGCGTATTCGCAGATCGCCAGCGAATCCCAGACCGCCAGGTCGCCGTCGTGCAGCACCGGCACCCGCCGGGTGGGCGACCAGCGCCCGACCTGGTCGCGGAACTCGGGCGTATCCAGCGGCAGCCGCACCTCGTCGAAGGACACGCCGGCGTGGCGCAGCAGCAGCCAGGGCCGCAGCGACCAGGACGAGTAGTTCTTGTTGCCGATCACGAGCGTGGTGGACATCGATGGCCTCAGCTGAAGATCTGGTTGCCGCCGTTCTTGTTGGCGATCTGGGCGGCGCGGGCCGCGCGCTCGACGATGCCGGCGGGGTCGCGCTCGTCGGGACCGGCCTGGGCGACGCCGACGCTGACGCTGAGGCTGGGTGCGATGCGTGGGTCGATGCGCACCCGGCTGATGGCGGCCCGCAGGCGCTCGGCGTACTCGCGCGCCTGCAGCAGGCGGCGGCCGGGCGCCAGCACCAGGAAACCCTCGGGGCCGGAGCGACCGATCACGTCGCCGTATTCGATCTCTTCCAGCAGCAGCTCGGCCACCGGGCGCAGGCCGGCGGTAGCGCCCGCTTCGCCGCTGCCTTCGCGCAGCGCCGCGGCCTGGTCGAGCTGGATGCAGAGCAGGCTCAGCGGCACCTGCGTCAGGCGCGCGGTTTCCATGTGCTTGTCCAGGCGCTGGCGCAGGGCCTCGACCCGGAGCACGCCGGTGGCGGGGTCGGTATCGGCCGACTTTTGCGCCTTCACGGCGCCGGCGGCCTCTTCGCCGGCCATGATCGCCATCGCCGCGAACTCCGCGCACAGCGCCAGTTCGGCGTCGCTGTAGGTGACGTCGGCCTGGCGCTCGATCAGCAGCGCGCCCCAGCCGGGTTTCGGAATCGGGAGCGGGATCACCGCCAGCTGCACCTGTTCGAGCGGACCGGCCGGCCCGTCGAAATCGATGCCCAGCTGCTGCGGCGCGCGCAGGCGGCTGAGGTTCTTGAGCAGGGTCGTGCGCTGGGCCAGCAGCTCGCGGTAGCGGCCCTCGGCCTCGGGCGGCTCGACCTGGATCATGTCCTCGCCGTGGAAGTGCATCGCCACCACCGCCGCCGACGTCTGGGTCAGCACCGGCTTGAGGCCATCGAGCAGGCGCCGGAACGCGATCCACTTCAGGTCGCCGTCGGCCGCCGACTTCAGGCCGGCCTGCAGGCTTTCCACCAGGCGTTCGCGGGCCTGCTGGATTTTCTCGGCGGCCGTCGGCTCCGGCACCTCGGCCCGCTTTCGCATCGACCAGCGCTTCAGCCCGGCGCGTATCCAGGGCAAGGCCAGGTAGAGCGCGACGGTGACGGCCAGCATGGGCTGCCAGCCGTAGAGGTTGAACAAGGTGGGCGGCAGCACCTGGGCATCCGCCAGCACGCGCAGCACCACCGCGACCGCCGCGGCCAGCAGCGTCAGCAGCGGTGCCCAACGGTAGCTGCGCGAATCGAGCAGCAGCATCAGCAGGCAGGCCGCCAGCGCCACGCCGCTGCCGATCCAGGCCAGCCACTGCGTCATCAGCGGCGTCAGCACCCCGCCCAGCATGGCCCAGAGCGCCAGCAGCACCAGGCTCCAACCGAGTCCGCGCGCCCAGGGCACCAGGCCGGGCGCGGCCTTGGCCAGGCCACTGTAGTAGCGCGTCGCCAGCACCATCGGACCCGCGCAAAGCAGCAGCAGGCCCTGCGGCACCGTCGCGCCGCGATCCGCCAGCAGCGACAGCTCCGGCAGCGAGTACAGGTGGCCGTTGATGCCCAGGCAGGCCAGCCAGATGCCCAGCGCCGCGCCGCCGACCGCCGGCGCGCCGGACCGGCTGTCTTCCACGTGGCGCACCAGCGAAAGCACCGCCACCAGCAGCAGCAGGCCGTAGGTGAGGCGGAAGAAGCGGCGCGCCTCGTCTTCGGCGGCGCGGGCGGTGGCGGGGTCCTGCAGGCGCAGGTGCAGGCCGCCATTCACCTTGCCCTGCAGGTGCAGGTAGAACTCGCTCTTGCCGGCCAGCTCGGCGGGAAGCGGCAGCAGGAAGTTGGCCGGCCAGGGATTGTCCTCCCCGGCGGGCCGGAAGAAGCTGTCCTCGGCCACCACCCGGGCGTCCGGCAGCAGCTTGAGCTGCAGGCGGTCCAGTGGCGCGCGGACGATGGCGAGCTGCCAGTTGGGGCCGCCGTCCCCGGGAAGTTCGGTGCGGATGCGGACCCAGATGTCGCGGCCTGGCCGGGCCTGGAACGAGAACCCGGGCGTGAGCACCGGCGTGAAGCCCGGCTGGGCCCGACCGGTGAGGATGTCGTCGAGGGTGGTGCCGACCGGCGTTTCCATCACGGCCAGGTCAAGCGCAGGCGCCGGGCCGGCGGCACGCACGGGCGCCGCCGACAGCGACAGGGCCATCAGGCTCGCGATCAGGAACGCCGGCAGATAACGCAAGCTGGAACTCCCCATGTGGTCATGCCGCCCCCCGGCCCGCCCGATTCTATACTCGGCCCGGCCCCCGCGTTCAGCCCGGGAACGCCGGGGCGCCCGAGCCGGTAAACTGGGCGACCCCAGCCAGCCCTCCCCGGACGCATGACCGCCACGCCTGCCCCCACCGACGCCAACGCGCCGGAAAAGAACGACTTCATCCGCCAGATCATCCGCGAGGACCTGGCCTCGGGTAAGCATGCCGCCGTCCGCACCCGCTTCCCGCCCGAGCCCAACGGCTACCTCCACATCGGCCACGCCAAGTCGATCTGCCTGAACTTCGGCATCGGCCGCGAGTTCGGCGGACCGGTGAACCTGCGCTTCGACGACACCAACCCGGCCAAGGAAGACCCCGAGTACGTCGAGGCCATCAAGGAAGACGTGCGCTGGCTGGGCTTCGAGTGGGCCGAGCTGCGCCACGCCTCCGACTACTTCGAGGTGTTCTACCGCAGCGCGCTCAAGCTGATCGAGGACGGCAAGGCCTACGTCTGCGACCTCGATGCCGAGCAGGTGCGCGCCTACCGCGGCACGCTGACCGAGCCGGGCCGCAATTCGCCCTTCCGCGAGCGCAGCGTCGCCGACAACCTCGACCTGTTCACGCGCATGCGCGCCGGCGAGTTCCCCGACGGCGCGCGCACCCTGCGCGCCAAGATCGACATGGCCAGCGGAAACATCAACCTGCGCGACCCGGCGATCTACCGCATCAAGCACGTCGAGCACCAGAACACCGGCAACGCCTGGCCGATCTACCCGATGTACGACTACGCGCACTGCCTGAGCGACGCGCTGGAAGGCATCACGCACTCGCTGTGCACGCTCGAGTTCGAAGACCACCGCCCGCTGTACGACTGGTGCGTGGACCACGTCGACCTGGTGCGCAACCCGCACCTGTACCAGCCGCTGGTGGACGCCGGCTTCGACGTGCCGGCCGCCAAGCCGCGCCAGATCGAGTTCTCTCGCCTGAACATCAACTTCACCGTGATGAGCAAGCGCAAGCTGCTGGCGCTGGTGAACGAAGGCCTGGTCTCGGGCTGGGACGATCCGCGCATGCCGACCCTGCAGGGCCTGCGCCGCCGCGGCTGCCCGCCGGCCGCGCTGCGCCTGCTGGCCGACCGCGTGGGCATCAGCAAGCAGAACTCGCTGATCGACTTCTCGGTGCTCGAGGGCTGCATCCGCGAGGTGATGGACGCCGCGGCGCCGCGCCGCATGGCCGTGATCGACCCGGTGAAGCTGGTGATCACCAACCTGCCGGCAGCGCACGCCGAATCGCTGCGCTTCTCCAACCATCCCAAGGACCCGGCCTTCGGCGAGCGCGACGTGCCGTTCTCGCGCGAAGTGTGGATCGAGCGCGAGGACTTCATGGAGGTCCCGCCCAAGGGCTTCCACCGCCTGGTGCCCGGCGGCGAAGTGCGCCTGCGCGGCGTCGGCATCGTCCGCTGCGACGAAGTGGTGAAGGACGGCGACGCCGTGGTCGAACTGCGCTGCACACTGGACCCGGAATCGCGCGCCGGCATGGAAGGCGCCAACCGCAAGGTCAAGGGCACCATCCACTGGGTCGCCGCCGCCACCGCCGTCGCCGCCGAGGTGCGCCTGTACGACCGCCTGTTCAGCGTGCCCGACCCGGACAAGGACGAGGCCGGCAAGACCTACCGCGATTACCTGAATCCCGAGTCGGTGCGCGTCGTGCGCGGCTGGCTCGAGCCGTCCGCCGCGGCGCTGGCGCCCGAGGCGCCGGTGCAGTTCGAGCGCCTGGGCTTCTTCACCGCCGACCGCCGCGACCACGCGCCGGGCGCCCCCGTGTTCAACCGCACCGTCACCCTGCGCGACACCTGGGCCACGAAGGGCGGCGGCTGACATGCTGTACGCCCAGCTGCACCTCACCCTGCCGGCCTGGATCCACGAGGAAGTGGACACCCAGCGCCGCTACCCCGACGCCGACAGCCGCATCGCGCTCGCGATCCAGCTCTCGCGCCGCAACGTCGACCACCGCAGCGGCGGCCCCTTCGGCGCCGCGGTGTTCAACGAGGAGGGCCGGCTGGTCGGCGTCGGCGTGAACCGGGTGGTGCCGCACAACTGCTCGGCCGCGCACGCCGAAGTGATGGCGCTTGCCACCAGCCAGCAGCGCATGCAGAGCTTCCGCCTGAACCAGGCCGGCGGCCGCATCACCCTGGCCACCTCGGCCCAGCCCTGCAGCATGTGCTATGGCGCGCTGGTATGGGCCGGCATCGACGAACTGCTCATCGGGGCGCGGGCCGACGACGTGCAAACGCTCGCCGGCTTCGACGAAGGCCCGCTGCCGGCCGACTGGAAGGGCGAGCTGGAGAAGCGCGGCATCGCCGTGCACACCGACCTGATGCGCGACCACGCGCGCGACGTGCTGCGCGACTACGGGGAATCCGGACTTGTCTACTGACGGCCTGCTGGCCTACTGCCGCCCGGGCTTCGAGCCCGAGCTCGCCGCCGAACTCAGCGAACGCGCCGCGATCGCCGGCTTCCCGGGCTATGCCCGCACCGAGCGCAACGCCGGCTACGTGGAGTTCCTGGGCGTCGAGGACGGCGCTGGATTGGCCAAGGCACTGCCCTGGTCGACGCTGATCTTCGCCCGCCAGAAGCTGCGGCTCCTGGCCGACCTGCCCGGCATGGACCCGAAGGACCGCATCGCGCCGATCATGGAGGCGCTCGGTGGCCGCGGCCGGCACGGCGACGTCTGGGTAGAGCATCCCGACTCCGACGAGGGCAAGCAGCTCGCCGGCCTCGCCCGCGCGCTCGGCAATGCGCTGCGCCCTGCGCTTCGCCAGCGCGGCCTGATCACCGAGAAGGAAGACCGGCGCCTGCCGCGCCTGCACGTGCTGATGCTCGCCGGCGACCACGCGATGCTCGGCAGCGCCGACCCGAAGGACGCCTCGCCCTGGCCGCTGGGCGTGCCGCGCCTGCGCGCGCACGCCGATGCGCCCAGCCGCTCGGCGCTCAAGCTCGAGGAAGCGCTGATGATGCTGCTGACCGACAAGGAGCGCGCCGAGTTCATCAAGCCCGGCATGTTCGCCGCCGACCTTGGCGCGGCCCCCGGCGGCTGGAGCTGGGTGCTGGCGCGCCAGCACGTGCGGGTGTTCTCGGTCGACAACGGTCCGATGGCGCAGAGTGCGCTGGACATGCCGGTGATCGAGCACATCCGCGCCGACGGCTTCCGCTGGCAGCCGCCCAAGCCGCTGGACTGGATGGTCTGCGACATGGTCGAGTCGCCGCGCAAGGTGGCCGACCGCATGGCCACCTGGTTCCGCGAAGGCTGGTGCAAGCACGCCATCTTCAACCTCAAGCTGCCGATGAAGAAGCGATGGGACGAAACCCGCGACTGCCTGCAGCACTTCGTCGACCACGCCGGCCGCCCGCTGACGCTGCGCGCGAAGCAGCTCTACCACGACCGCGAGGAGATCACGGTGTATGCGGGCTAGCCTCGCCCTGCTTGCGCTGCTGCTGGCCGCGCCTGTCGCAGCCGCCGACGACTATTTTTCGCAGGTCGACACCGACGGCGATGGCCGGGTTTCGCTGCCCGAGTTCCTGGAACGAATGAGTTTCGCGTTCCGGCAGATGGACACGAACCTCAACGACATCCTCGAACCCGGCGAGCAGCACATCCCGGACGCGCCCACGATCACGCTCGCCGAGCACCACGAGCGCTTCACGGCACAGTTCCACCGCCAGGACGCCGACGGCGACGGCCACCTCTCCCCCGCCGAACTCCTCGCCCCACCCCGCCGCTGAACGCCACGTGCGCCTTGCGCACGCCGGGGGTCAGGGAAGTTGGGTGATGAAGCCGGCGATGGCGAAGAGGGCCATCGCGATCATCAGCAGCAGCGTGAGCAGCGTGCCGAGGAAGCGGCCGGGACTGACGCCCCCGCTGCGGCTCAGGCCCCACGCGTGCAGGATGCGCGAGACCAGCAGCGTCGCGCCGAAGCCATGGATGACCGCGTCCGAGTAGCCGTTCAGCTCCATGCCGCCGAGCAGGATCAAGGCCAGCGGCAGGTACTCGACGGCATTGGCGTGCACGCGCACCCGCCGGTTGAGTTCGCCGTGGCCACCGTCGCCCAGCCCGACCCGATGCTTGACCCGATAGGCCATCACCCGGCCGGCGAGGAAGAGGACAAGCAGGGTGCAAAGCGCGGCATACAGCAGGGTGATCATCGGCGGTCCATCCCGTGGGCGTGGCCGCCATGATCCGCCGGGTCGCTGGCGGATCGCAATGCCGCGGTCAGATCAGGCCGTTTCGCCAAGGGCCGGTGATCGCCACGGTGAAGCCGGGCGCGTAGACGTTCGCAAACAGCCAGCGGCCATCGGGAGAGAAACAGGCACCGGCCCACTCGGCGTCGCGGAAGTCGCCGGCGAATCCCATCTGGCCCTCCAGGCGGACGTGGTTGCGGCAGAATTCGAACAGGCCGCCGTCGCGGGTCAGCCCGTAGAGGCGCTGCACCGGCTGGTCGGAGTCCTCGCAGATCACCAGGCCGCCGCGCGGGCTCAGCACCACGTTGTCGGGGTAGTCGAGTTCGAGTGGATCCGGTGACTCGTAGGCCAGCTCCAGCACCTCGGCACCGGGGTGGTAGGCCCAGACCTGGCCGCAGGCAGCGTCGCCGCCATTGGTGGCGGTGAAGTAAACGCGGCCATCGCCGACGATCACGCCCTCGAGCCGCGTGAAGCGCGAGCCGCCGGCCGCAAGGCCCTGGCGCAGCACGCCCAGGCCCTCGCCGTAGGTATCGGCGCCCGCCAGCGGATCCGGGATGTCCACCCACTGCACGCGCAGCCGCTCGCCCACGCGGCGGCCGCTGCGCAGGTCGGGCGCGCCGACCGCGCGCAGCATCTGCAGGCGCCCGCCGCGCACCGGCTGGCCGGGCACCTTCGGGATCATCCGGTAGAAGCCGGCCTCGGGATCGGTGTCCTCGGTGAGGTAGAAGATGCCGGTCGCGGGATCCACCGACACCGCCTCGTGCTTGAACTGGCCCATCGCCAGCAGCGGCTCGGCGCGCGAGACGCCGTCGGCCGGCACTTCGAACACGAAGCCGTGGTCGCGCGCGAGCACGTGGTCGGCATTGGACAGCGTGACCGGCCCGGCCGCGCTGACGAACTCCTCGCAGCTCAGCCAGGTGCCCCAGGGCGTGGTGCCGCCGCCGCAGTTGTTGACGGTGCCGCCCAGCGAGGGCCGCGACTCGAGCAGCTTGCCGCTGGCGGTGTCGAAGCGAAGGGTCGCGGTGCCGCCACTGCAGCGCGCGTCGTAGGTCGCGCCGGCCGGCGCGAAGCTGCCCCACGCGGCCTTCACCTCGTGGTTGCGCACCAGCGTCACCACGCCGCCCTCGGCGCGCACCACGCCCATGCCGTCGTGCGAATCGGGCGTGCGCTCGCCATCGGACATCGGCTCGTTGGCCCAGCCGAAGGTGGTGTAGCTGAAGCCCGCCGGCAGCTGCAGCAGCGGCAGCCCGGTATTGAGGTCGCGCACCGGCCGCAGCGGGCCGTAGCCGGCATGGGCGGCGCCCGGCGCACCGGCCTGCGCCAGCAGTTGCCCGATCGGGCTCAGCCCCAGCGCGACCGCGCCAAGGCCCAGGCCGCCGGCCTTGAGCAGGCGGCGGCGCGACAGCAGCGAATCATCCTTGAGGGAATCCATGCGAAAGAGGCCCTTGCAACCAGGCCGTCATTGCACCAGCGCCAGGTATCAGCGATGTGACAGCACTGGCTTCAGTCGAGGATCTCGATCGCGGTGGCGACGATGCGCAGCTCGCGCTCGGCCGGCGGCGCGGCGCCGTCCTCCTCGACCAGGTGGCGGGCGTGCTCTTCGCTGATCGGCTCGATCTGCAGCTGGCCATAGGCGACCGCGCGGCCGCTGGCGCCCTTGGGCACCTCGAAGCCGTGGTCCTTGGCCATCACGCGGGCGCTGCTGCCGGCGTCCTCGAGCACGACCCAGCAGCCCTTCTTCTGGCAGACCTGGGTGATGCGGCCGCTGAACTTGGCGGGCGCATCGGCATGAACGGCCGGATCGGCGGCGGCGGCCGAGATCGCCACCGGCTCGCCGGCGGGCATGGGCTCGCCGTAGTTGGCGGCCATCGCGGCCGGGGCGGCGCACAGCATCAACAGGCCAAGCAGCTTCTTCATCGTGGTGTCCTCAGGCGGCAAGTGGACGCGCCGACAACTCGGCGACTTCGTGGGTGGTGCCGAAACGGCCCTTCTCGTCCTTCGTGACCTGCGCCAGCGCGCACTCGTGGTCGTGGGTGAAGTAGAGATGCACGTTGCGGGCGAGCTTGTCCTCGAGGAAGGCGCGCTTCTCGTCGATGACCATCTCGGGGAAGCGGTCGTAGCCCATCGTGATCGGCACGTGCACCCAGTGCCGGCCCGGGATCAGGTCGGCGCAGAACACCAGGCCGCCGTGCGGGCGGCCGCTGGCATCGGGCGCGCCGACGATCTCGGCCAGCAGCAGGCCCGGCGTGTGGCCCTGGCTGGCATGGAAGCGCACGCTGTCGCCCAGCGCGCGGCAGTGCGGCCCGTCGACAAGCTCCAGCCGGCCGCTGGCCTCGAGCAGCGGCGCGAGCTCGGGGATGAAGCTGGCGCGATCGCGCGAATGCGGGTCCACCGCGCGCTGCCAGTGTTCGGCACCGACCACGAAGGTGGCGTTGGGGAACAGCAGCGACGGCGCCTCGCCTTCCTTCCATGGCGCCAGCAGGCCGCCGGCGTGGTCGAAGTGAAGGTGGCTGAGCACCACCACGTCGATGTCCTGGTGCGAAAAGCCGGCCTTGGCCAGCGACTCGAGCAGCACGTGCTGCGGCTCGACCACGCCGTAGCGCTCGCGCATCTTCGGCTCGAAGAAGGCGCCGATGCCGGTCTCGAACAGCACGGTCTTGCCGTTGAGCGGGCTGGCCAGCAGCGCGCGGCAGGCCAGCGGGATCCGGTTCTGTTCGTCCGGCTGCACCCACTTGGCCCACATCGCCCGCGGCGCATTGCCGAACATCGCGCCGCCGTCGAGGCGCTGCGAATTGCCCATGATCGACCAAAGCTTCATGGCCTTGCTCCTAGCGGTAAATGGCGGACTCGTCGGACGACGTGCCCTTGCCCACGCCCTTCCAGCGCGGGTCGGTGCCGGCTTCGACTTCGCCGGTGTCGCGCCGCCACAGCACCACCTGCATGTTGCCCCAGCTGCGGTCGCCGACCTGCACCGCGTGGCCACGCGCCTTCAGCGCCTCGATCTCGGCCGCGGTGAACGCTTCCGGCTCGGCCGAGAGCTGGTCGGGCAGGTACTGGTGGTGGAAGCGGGGCGCATCGGCCGTGGCCTGCGCGCCCTCGCCGTCCAGCAGTTCGAACAGGCCCAGCAGCACCATGGTGACGATGCGGCTGCCGCCCGGCGTGCCCAGCACCGCGACGCGGTCCTGGCCAATCAGGAAGGTCGGCGTCATCGACGACAGCGGGCGCTTGCCGGGCGCGATCGCGTTGGCGTCCTCGCCGACCAGGCCAAAGGCATTGGGCACGCCCGGCTTCACCGAGAAGTCGTCCATCTCGTTGTTGAGCAGGAAGCCGGTGCCGGGCACCACCACCGCGTTGCCGTAAGGCAGGTTCACGGTCTGGGTGACGGCGGCAAGGTTGCCTTCCGCGTCAATGACCGAGAAATGCGTGGTGTCGGGACGCGCGGGCGAGAGCGTGACGCCCGGCAGCATGTCGCTGGGCGTGGCGCGGTCGGGGTTGATGCCGGCGCGCAGGCCCGCGGCGTAGTCCTTGCCCGTCAGCAGCGGCACCGGCACCGGCACGAAGTCCGGGTCGCCGAGGTAGATGGCGCGGTCGCGGTAGGCGCGTCGCATCGCCTCCACCACCAGGTGGGTGCGCGGCACCTTGCCCATCGCGGGGTAGTCGTAGCCGTCGAGGATGTTGAAGATGGTCGCCAGCGCCACGCCGCCCGAGGACGGCGGCGGCGCGGTGACGATCTCGACGCCGCGGTGGCGGATGCGGATCGGCTCGCGCTCGACCACGCGGTATTCCTCGAGGTCGCGCGCGGTCCAGATGCCGCCGGCCTTGCGCACGCCCGCCACCAGGCGGCGGCCGTTGGCGCCGCGGTAGAAGCCGTCGGCGCCTTCGCGCGCGATCGCCTCCAGCGTGCGCGCGTAGTCCTCGTTGCGCATCAGCGTGCCCTGCGCGGGCACCTGGCCATCGCGCAGGAACAGCCTGGCCGCACCGGCGTTCGCGGCCAGCGCGTCGCGGCGGTAGCCCATCATCGCGGCGTTCTTGGGACCGAACTTCCAGCCCTCGCGCGCGAGGCGGATGGCCGGCGCCAGGGACTCGGACAGCGGCAGCTTGCCGTAGCGCTTCGCCAGGTGCTCGAGACCGGCAGGCAGGCCGGGGATGCCCGCGGCCAGTGCGCCGTCCACCGACAGCCGGCGGTTGGCGTTGCCTTCGGCGTCCAGGAACATGTCGCGGGTGGCGGCGAACGGTGCACGCTCGCGCGCATCCACGAACACGTCGCGCTGGTCCCGGGCCACGTGCAGCAGCATGAAGCCGCCGCCGCCCAGGCCCGAGCTTTCCGGCTCGACCAGTCCCAGCGTGGCGCTGACCGCCACCGCGGCGTCGAAGGCATTGCCGCCTTTCGCCAGCACTTCCATGCCGGCGTCGGTGGCGTAGGCGTTGGCGCTGGCGATGGCGGCCTGGCGCGGCTTGGCGGCGGGCGCATCCGCCAGCGCCAGCAGCGGCAGGAACAGCAGGCCAAGGACGAGGGCTCGGTTCACGCGGCGGACTCCTGCTGCAGGTTCAGCAATTTGGCGAGCAGTTGCTCGTGGGTTTCGGGATGGGCCGGGTCGGGGTCGATGCACTCGACCGGGCAAACGACGACGCACTGGGGCTCGTCGTGGTGGCCGACGCACTCGGTGCAGCGGCGCGGGTCGATCACGTAGATCGTTTCACCTTGGCTGATCGCATCGTTCGGGCAGGCCGGCGCGCAGACGTCGCAATTGATGCAAAGCTGGTTGATCAGCAGGGACATTGGCAGTCACGCGCGCCCCGGCCGGAGCCGGGACGCGCGTCGTTTCTCACTTGGCTTCGACGAAGACGTAGGTCGCGCCCGAGGCCTCGACCACCGGCTTCACGCGCTCGCTGTCGGCCGGGGTACCGATGAACAGCACGATCGAGCCCTTCAGCGCAGTCGGCTCGGCGCCGGTGAACGCGGTGACGATCAGGTCGGCCATCTTGGCGCTGTCGGGCGAACCGAAGGCCAGCATGTTGCCCGGCAGCACGGTGCGCAGCACGACGGCGCTGACGTTCTCGAGCTGGCGCGCGTACTGGGTGCGGCCGTCGGCATCGCCCTCGGTCAGCGTGTCGCTGTTGGCCGGCAGGTAGTACGGGAAGATGCGGTCGGTGACGCCGGCCTGGTTCTGGGCCACGACCTTGCCCAGGTATTCCTTCCAGGCCATGTCGTCGCCGTCGGCCGGGGCGACCAGCGCGGCCGGGGCCGGCGCGGCCTCTTCTTCCTTCTGGCAGCCGGCGAGCAGGGTGAGCGAGAGCAGCAGGGCAAGCGGAGCAAGGATGCGGTTCATGGTGTTGCCTCTCTTGTAATGGGTATCAGGGACGCTTCCAACGGGCCGACAGGGCCTTGGCCACGGCCGGGTGCACGAACCCGGACACGTCGCCGCCCAGGCGCGCGACTTCACGCACCAGGCTGGAGGAGATGAAGCTGTGTTGCTCGGCCGGCGTCAGGAACAGGGTCTCGACGTCGGGGATGAGGTGGCGGTTCATGCTGGCGAGCTGGAACTCGTACTCAAAGTCCGAGACCGCGCGCAGCCCGCGCAGCAGCACCCCGGCGCCGATCTCGTGCACGAAGTGGGCCAGCAGCGAGTTGAAGCCGGCGACCTCGACGTTGCCGAACTCGGCCAGGGCCAGGCGCGCCAGCTCCACGCGCTCGGCCAGCGGCAGGGCCGGACCCTTGCCGGGGCTTTCGGCCACGCCGACGATGACCCGGTCGAACAGCGACGAGGCCCGGGCGACCAGGTCGATGTGGCCGTTGGTGATCGGGTCGAAGGTGCCGGGGTAGAGCGCGACACGGTTTCGGGCCAGGGTCATTCCGGGGTTTCGCCCTGCTCAGTGGAGTCGCCGGCAAGTGTAGCAGCGGATGATTCGCCCCGGCCGTCCCCGGCCTGGAACAGCGCGAAGCGTACCTCGCGGGTCTGGCCCTCCCGGTGCAGGCGCCAGCCTTCGGGCACCGAAGGCGACGTTTTCGCCGGGCTTTCGACGTAGATCCAGGCACCGGGCGCCAGCCAGGGGCCGAGCCGGGCCAGGGCCGCGTCCCAGAGGCCGGCATCGAAGGGCGGGTCCAGGAAGACGAGGTCGAAGGCCTCGCCGGGCGCGCGCTGCAGCCAGGCCAGGGCATCGGCGACCTCGACCCGGGCGGAAGCGACCTTCAGGCGGGAGGCGTTCGCGCGCAGGGCCTCAGCCAGGGCCGGGTCGCGCTCGATCATCAGCACGCCCGCGGCCCCGCGCGAGGCGGCCTCGAAGCCCAGGGCCCCGGTGCCCGCGAACAGATCCAGCACCCGGGCGCCGGGCGTGCCAGCCTGCAGCCAGTTGAAAAGGGTCTCGCGCACGCGGTCGCTGGTCGGGCGCAGGCCCGGGCGGTCGGGCACCGCGAGCTTCGAGCCGCGCAGGTGGCCGGCGATGATGCGGACGGATCCGGGCGGGCGCGGGTTCATCGGGGAGCGAGGGGGCCGGGTGGTAACATCCGCGCATTGTCCGCGAAAGCAGCGCGATGTTCGATTTCCTGAAGAAGAAACCCGAGAAACCCGAGCCGGCCAAGCCCGCCGAGGCGCCCACGCGCGCGGGTTTCAGCCCCGAGGACCTGGCGCGCGCGTTCACCGTGCACCAGGAGGAGAAGCAGGCCCGGCTGGAGGCCGAGCGCGCCGAGGGCCGCGAGGCCATGCGCGGCACCTTGGGCGGCACGCTGTTCGCGCGCAGCCTGGGCGGTCTGTTCGCGCGCAACCCGAAGCTGGACGAGGACCTGCTCGACGAGATCGAGACCGCGCTGATCACGGCCGACGTCGGCGTCACCGCCACCCGCGAGATCGTCGAGCGCATGCGCAAGCGCATGAAGGCGCGCGACTTCGCCGACGCCCAGGCCCTGCTGACCGCCCTTCGCAACGACCTGCTGGCGATGCTCAAGCCGGTGGCCAAGCCGCTCGGGATCGACGCCGAAGCCAAGCCCTTCGTCATCCTCACCGTCGGCGTGAACGGCGTCGGCAAGACCACCACCATCGGCAAGCTGGCGCGCCGCTTCCAGCTCGACGGCCATACGCTGATGCTCGCCGCGGGCGACACCTTCCGCGCCGCCGCGGTCGAGCAGCTCAAGATCTGGGGCGAGCGCAACAACGTCGCCGTGATCGCCCAGGGCCAGGACGCCGATCCGGCGTCGGTCGCCTTCGACGGCCTGCAGGCGGCGAAGGCGCGCGGCGTGGACGTGCTGATCGCCGACACCGCCGGCCGGCTGCACACCCAGCAGGGCCTGATGGCCGAGCTGGGCAAGATCCGCCGCGTGCTGGGCAAGGTGGATGCGCGCGCGCCGCACGAGGTGCTGCTGGTGATCGACGGCACCACCGGCCAGAACGCACTCAACCAGTTGCGCCAGTTCCACGCCGCGGTGAACGTGACCGGCCTGGTCGTCACCAAGCTCGACGGCACCGCCAAGGGCGGCGTGCTGTTCGCGCTGGCGCGTGAGTTCGGCATCCCGATCCGCTTCATCGGCCTGGGCGAAAAGCCCGAGGACCTGCGCGTGTTCGATCCCGAGGGCTTCGTGGACGCGCTGCTGCCCGGCACGCTCGGGGCCTGATGGCGGACGCGCCGCGCAAACGCCGCTGGCCCTGGATCCTGGCGGCCCTCGTCGCCCTGGCCGGGCTGGCTGCTGTCTGGGTCAATCGGCAGCTCGAACCCAACCGGCTCACGGCCACGGTGCTCGCGCGCGCCGGCGAGGCGATGGGGCTCGAGTTGACGATCGAAGGCACGCCCGAGTACGCGCTGCGGCCCGAGCCGCGGTTGGTGTTGCCGGGACTGAAGGTGCGGCAGCCCGGTGCCGCCGCGCCCTGGATACTTCGCGCCGAGCGCGCCGAGGTTTCGCTGCCCTGGGACACGCTGACCGGCGGCGACTCGCGGGTGATCACGCGCCTGGAGCTGCAGCGGCCCGAGCTGGACCTGGACGCGTTCGAAACCTGGCAGGCATCGCGGCCGCCTTCCGCCGCGCCCTTCGAGTTACCTACGTTCACCGATGGGCTGTTGCTGCGCGACGGGCGAATCCTTGGCACGGACTGGGCGATCGAAGCCTTCGCGCTCGAACTGCCCGAACTGGTGCCGGACGCGCCGGCGAGCGCCGAACTCTCCGGCCGCTTCGTGCAGCCGACGACAGAGATCGTGTTCGCCGGCCGGCTGGATGCCGATCGCGCCGGTCTCGCGACCCCGCTTGCGCTGGATGCGAACGGACGCCTGCGCAGCGGCGACACCGACGTGCCCTGGACCCTGGCGATGGCCGGCCAGCTCGACGCGACCGGCGAGCCGCTGTCGATCTCTTTCGACAAGCTGCAGTGGCGCTCGGAGTCCCCGCTGCCCGACCTGGACGGCGCTGGCCGCGTGGACTACGGCGAGGCGCTGTCGCTGCAGCTCAAGGGCGAACTGCCGCGCTGGCCCGCCGGCTGGCCGGCCCTGCCCGAGCCGCTGGCTTCGTCGACGGCGGCCTTCGGATTCGCGCTGCAATACGACGGCCCGCCCGACGCCAGCGGGCCGTTTGCGCTGCTGCTGCGCCGGGACGAGACGGTGCTGGAAACCACGCTGGTCGTTCCCGGACTGATGGCCTGGCTCGACGCCGACGCCGCCAACCCGCTGCCGCCGCTGTCGGGCACGCTGCAAGCGCCGCGCCTCGACGTCGGCGGCGCAACATTAGAGGGCGTGCGCATTACCCTCGATGACGAGGCAACCGACACCGCCCCTGCAGGAGGGACTTCAGTCCCGAACGCCGCGGCGATCGGGACTGAAGTCCCTCCCACAAAAGGCGACGGCGATGAGTGATTTCGCCCAGCGCCTGCTGCAGTGGTTCGACCGCGACGGCCGCCACGACCTGCCCTGGCAGCACCCGCGCACGCCCTACCGCGTCTGGCTGTCGGAAATCATGCTGCAGCAGACCCAGGTGCAGACCGTCATTCCGTACTACCTGCGGTTCCTGGACGAGCTGCCCACCCTGCCCGACCTCGCCGCCGCCGACACCGACCGCGTGCTGGCGCTGTGGGCGGGCCTGGGCTACTACGCCCGCGCGCGCAACCTGCACAAGGCCGCGCGCGTTTGCGTGGCGGAACACGGCGGCGAGCTGCCCCGCGATTTCGAGGCGATGGCCGCCCTGCCCGGCATCGGCCGCAGCACCGCCGGCGCAATCCTGGCGCAGGCGCACGGCGACCGGTTCCCCATCCTCGACGGCAACGTGAAGCGCACGCTGGCGCGCTACCACGGCATCGGCGGCTGGCCCGGCAGCAGCGCGGTGGAAAAGCAGATGTGGGCGCTGGCCGAACAGCACTTGCCCGACAAGCGCCTGGCCGACTACACGCAGGCGATCATGGATTTCGGCGCAACCCTGTGCACGCGCCACGACCCCGCCTGCGTGCTGTGCCCGCTGCAGGACGAATGCGTCGCGCGGCGCGAGGGCCGGGTCGAGCAGCTGCCCGAGGCCAAGCCCGGCAAGCCGCTGCCCGAGCGCCGCACGCTGATGCTGCTGGTGCGCGACGCGCGCGGCCAGGTGCTGCTGGCGCGCCGCCCGGAGACCGGGGTTTGGTCGGGGATGTGGTCGCTGCCCGAGGCCGCCAGCCACGACGAAGCGCGCGATTTCCTGCGCCCGCACGCGCTCGACTTTGATGCCGCCGAGCCGCTGCCGCTGATCGAGCACACCTTCAGCCACTACCGCCTGCGCATCGAACCGATGGGCTGGCGCGTGGCCGAGCCCGCCGCCACGATCGGCGTGGATGCCGGATTGCGCTGGCAGCCCCTCGACCGCCTGCACGAGGTCGGCCTGCCCGCCCCCGTCAAGAAACTACTGGGAAGCCTGACGCCATGAGCCGCACCGTCTTCTGCGAAAAACTCCAGCGCGACAGCGAAGGCCTGGCCTTCGTGCCCTGGCCCGGCGCGCTGGGCAAGCGCGTGTTCGAACACATCGGCCGCGAGGCCTGGCAGCAGTGGCTGGCGCACCAGACCATGCTGATCAACGAAAACCGCCTCTCGCCCATGGACCCCAAGCACCGGGCCTTCCTGGAGGCCGAGATGGAGAAATTCCTGTTCGCAGGCGGCGCCGAGAAACCCGCGGGCTACGTGCCGCCCGAGGCCTGAAGACACGAAGCCCGCGCAACTGGCGCGGGCTTCGCGGTGAAGCACGGACGACCGGGGATCAGCTGGCGCTGGAGGCCACGGCGTTTTCCCGGGCGGCACGCATCGCGGCCACGTCCACCTTGCGCAAACCTTCGATCTTGCAGCGCTCGCCCTGGCTGCCGACGATGTAGCCGTTCGAGGTGTTCATGGTCTGCATCTCGTTGACCATGTCGATGCGGATCGACAGCGAGTTGGACATGCGGCGGCAGCCGGCGTCCTGCTTGAGGTCGACCAGCCAGGCGGTGCGCTGGTTCTGCCACACGAGCAGGTGGTGGTTGCCCAGCACTTCGTACTTGTAGGGCTCGTTGAGGAAGCGGACCTTCTCGACCGGCTCGCCGGCGTGGGCGCGGGCCAGTTCGAGGTTCTCGGCGTAGCGGGCCTCGCGCTCTTCCTTCGATTCCCGGGCCATGGCCGGGGAGGACAGGGAAACCACGAGGGCGGCGGTGATTGCGGCAAGCACGGGGCGGACGGACATTGCACAGCTCCTGGTTCGGACCCCAAGCGGGCCACGTCCCTACCCTAACCTCGACCACGGCCGACGCGTCCCCACCCCCGGCCAGGCGTTCATAAGGAATTTAGGGCCCTGAACCGGCTTGCCCCGGCCAGCCGGGTTCCGCTATGATTCGCCGCTCGCCCGGGCCCGCCCGGTGCGCATGCCAGCCAAATCCTGGCCGAGTAGCTCAGTTGGTAGAGCAGGGGATTGAAAATCCCCGTGTCGGCGGTTCAATTCCGTCCTCGGCCACCATATTCGTCAAGCACTTACGAAAGCCGCACTAGTTGCGGCTTTTGTTTGTGTGTCAAAAACGTGCCATCGATGCGGCTGGCCGCGCCCCGCAGGTGATCGGCCGCCAGATGCGCGTACCGAAGCACCATCTCGTAGCTCGCCCAGCCTCCCAGCTCCATCAGCTCCTGCAGCGGCGTGCCGTTCTGGACGTGCCAGGACGCCCAGGTGTGCCGCAGGTCGTGCCAACGAAAGCCGGGCTCGATGCCCGCCCTTTCCACCGCTTGCTTCCATGCCCTGGTCGAACACCGGGCGACGGGCTGGCCTTGGTAGGCGAACACGTATTCCCGATGCCCTCCCAGACGCCGACGCAACACGTCGAACGCGTCCTCGTTCAATGGAACGCCAATGGCCCTGCCGGCCTTGGCCTCGTCCGGATGGATCCACGCGACGCGACGGCTCATGTCCACCTGGTCCCATCGCAGGTAAGACACGTTGCGCTGCCGGAGCCCCGTCGTAAGCGCCAGCTGCGCCATATCCCGTAGGTGGAGCGGCAACTCGGTCAGGAGCCGCCGCGCCTCGTTCGGGGAAAGGAAGCAAATACGCTTCTTCGGTTCCCGGAAGAGCCGGACCTTGGGAATGTGATCCACCCACTCCCAATCGTCCTTTGCCCGTCGCAAGATCGACCGCACCAAGGCCAAGGTGCGATTGGCGGTGGAAGGGCTCGACTGAGCGGACTTCTTCTCGCCAATCTTCTCGACCACCTCCCGCGTCACCTGACTCAACATCAGGTGGCCCAGGAAGGGATGCAGCCAACGCAGGTTGGCCACATCCTTGTCGTGCGATCGCTTGTGGCTGGTTTCCTTCACCCACCTCACAGCGGCGTCCTGCCAGCTGCGATCAGGCTTCACGCCTAACCGCTGTTCTTCCCAGTACCTGACCTTCAATCGGTCGAGGAATTCCTGGGCTGCGGTTTGGTCGGGAGTCCCAGCAGAGCGGCGTATTCTTTCGCCGTTCGGCGTGGTGAAGGCGACCCACCAGACGTCACCCCGTTTTGATAGCCCCATGAAGATTTCTCCTCGTTGGAGCCACTTAACGGCGCTTGCCTGTGGGCAGCGTAAAGCTGACCGAGATACGTAGCAAGTGAATCGCCCCGGGTTCTCTAGACATCTCCAGGCCGTACATTACGGCAATTACGGAGGTGGGTATGGGTACCAAGCAGTACACGGACGAGTTCAAGGCCGAGGCGGCCCGGCAAGTGATCGAGCACGGCCGTTCAGTGCGTGAAGTCTCGACCCGGCTGGGAGTCAGCATCGATTCGATGTACGCCTGGGTCCGGCAGCACCGCAAGGCGCCGGTGGAACGGCAGGCCGATGCCGGGCTTGCCGCCGAGAATCGGCGGCTGCAGGCCGAGGTGAAGCGCCTGACCGAGGAGCGCGACATCCTAAAAAAGGCCGCAGCGTACTTTGCCAAGGGGTAAGGGCGAAGTACGCGTTCATGAAGGCGCATCAGCAGGAGTTCCGCGTGACCACGATGTGCCGAGTGCTGGGCGTCCAGCGCGCCGGCTTCTACGCGTGGCTGGCGGCGCCTGTCAGCGACCGGGCGAAGGAAGATCGCCGGCTCTCGGGACTGGTCAAGCAGGCCTGGCTCGAAAGCGGCACGGTCTACGGATATCGCAAGGTGGCCGGTGATCTTCGGGACTTGGGAGAAACCTGCGGCAAGCATCGGATCTATCGTCTGATGCGGGCGGAAGGGCTCAAGGCGCAGGTCGGCTATGGTCGCCGACCGAGGCCGCGAGGCGGCCTGCCGTCGACGGTGGCGCCGAACCGGCTCGACCGGCAGTTCACGGTGCCGGCTGCGAACACGCACTGGGTTACCGACATCACCTATATCCGAACCCACGAAGGTTGGATTTACCTGGCTGTCGTCTTGGATCTGTTTTCGCGCCAGATCGTCGGTTGGGCCACGCAGGGCCACATGCAGGCCGACCTGGTGCTGCAGGCGCTGACGTCGGCCGTATGGCGTCGCAAACCGGAGTCGGGGCTGATGCTTCACTCGGACCAGGGCAGCCAGTTCACCGGAGGCGACTGGCAGGCCTTCCTCAAAGCCCATGGCATCGTTTGCAGCATGAGCCGACGCGGTAATTGCCACGACAACGCGGTCGCTGAGAGCTTCTTCCAGCTGCTGAAGCGGGAGCGGATCCGTCGCAAGATCTACCTGACCCGGGCAGCGGCCCGGAGTGATCTGTTCGACTACATCGAGATGTTCTACAACCCCCGCCGCCGCCACGGCTCCAACGGAGGCTTGTCTCCGGTAGAGTTTGAAAGGCGGTCGGGACATTCAGGCCAGTAGATGTCTACGAAACCCGGGGCGATTCAAACAGACTAGCCTGCGCGATACAGCTGAATCAGGTGAGATTGGACTCCAAATAGCACCGCTATTGAAATTGGGGGACTCGGTGGAGCCCCGTCTCGGCGCCGTAGTACTACCCCGGGTAGCTCAGGGTCGTTAACCAGCCGAGCCAGGCGGCCAGGCACGAGGCTCCCAACGAATCAACGGTACCTGCTGCCCCCCTCCAGCGCTTAATCGTGAGGCATGGGAGAGCTGCGGCGTATCGATAACGTGCGCGTGTCTATTCGGACCTGTACTCAGCGCAACTCTCTATCCGCTCATTCACCGGCTGATCGACTTCGAAGTCGGGATCGGAATCTTCTCCAATGAACTGAAACGTCTTAACAAGGCAACTTTCGATTTCTCCGTCCGTAACACTGACCTCGATAACCCGTTGAATGACGTTGTGGGTGGACGCCTCCGGAAGACCGCAGCCGCTCAAAGTGGCTGTTCGTCGGGAAACTGCAACCCAAGTGAACTTCGCATTCACTCCCTGGCGCTCTGCATCAGAAGGAGGCCCTAAGGCCTCTAAACCCGCGGCGTTCGAACCCAACCGTTGGAACTCGGAAAAACCGTCCTTGAGCTCTTGCCCGACGACCACTTCCGGCATGCCTTCGATGACCACAGGTTTGCAGTCTACATTGGTGTCTTGGCAACCAAGGAGCAAGAGGACTAAAAAAGTAGTAATCCTCATCTCATCACCATCCTAAGTTATTGCAGTTGAAGCATTCAAATTCGTAGTTGTAAATCTGACTGTGAGTAAATGTCCCATGCCCCACCTCATGGGCGAGCAGAGACGCCAGTGAACAGGGGAACTTAGAAAACGCAATTGGATAGATCGCTACGCGGCCACTTCCCAGGTACTGGCCGTACATCGCAGGGATCGGCTTGCCAGCTGCGTCCCGAAGGAGCTTACCCTTTGCGTCTCCTTTGTACGTCTGTGGATGGTACTCAAACTGAGCGTTCTGGAGGTCCGTAATCAAGTCCTGCTTCTCAAACGGATCAATACAATAGTTCTTCTTTCGATCGCCTTCACCACAGTCCATGCACTTTGTGCAAGTCTTCATCGTAGCGACAGCATCGTCCAGAGCGCGCCTCATCAGCATTTCTTGGTTTTTATCAAACCCGATGAACGTAGCAAGCCCGAAGACATCGATGTTCCGCGTTGGACTTCCCTTCCCGTAAAGATAAGTAGCCGTGCTGACCTGAGACGGATCGTGTAGCCAGTTGGCTGGTGAGTTCTCTACCCTTAACAGGCAAGGAGAGCTCCATGAAGAAGCGATTCACCGACGAGCAGATCATCGGCATCCTGCGCGAGGCCGAGGTCGGCGCCATGTCGATCAAGGCCCTGTGCAAGAAGCACAACCTGACCGAGCAGACCTTTTTCCGCTGGCGCAACAAGTTCGGCGGCCTGGACGTGCCCGACGCCCGGCGGCTCAAGGACCTCGAGTCCGAGAACGCCCGGCTCAAGCGGCTGGTGGCCGAGCAGATGCTGGTCATCGACGGGATGAAGGAGATCGTCCGAAAAAAATGATGACCCCGTCGGAACGACGCGACACGGTCCAGGTGCTGGTCCGTCGGGGACTCTCGCAGCGAAAGGCCCTTCATTACCTGGGCCTGAGCCGCCGCATCGCCAGCTACGCCCCGCGCCAGGCCGCCAAGGACCAGGCGGTGGCCGAGCGACTGCTCGCCGCGTCGCCGAAGGTGCCGCGCTTCGGGTATCGCCGGATGGCGGCGTGGCTGGATCTGGGCGAGGCCCGGGTGCGGCGTCTGTGGCGCCAGCTGGGGTTGAACATTCCCCGCCGCCGGCCGCGTCGCCGCCGTTCCGGCAACGACATTCGCCTGCCGGGCGCGGTTCGCCCGAATGCGGTTTGGAGCTACGACTTCGTCCACGACCAGATGGTCGACGGGCGCGCCCTGAAGATGCTGTGCGTGATCGACGAATACACCCGCGAATGCCTGGCCATCGAGGTCGGGGCCAGCCTGCGGGCGCAGGACGTGATCCTGACCTTGTCGCGGCTGATGCGGATCTACGGCAAGCCGGCTTTTGTCCGCTCCGACAACGGCGCCGAGTTCACCGCGGCTAAGGTGATGCGCTGGCTGCGCGACGCGGCGATCGGTCCGGCCTTCATCGCGCCGGGCAGCCCTTGGCAGAACGGGTTCGTCGAGAGCTTCAACGGCAAGCTTCGGGACGAGTTGCTGAACCGGGAATGGTTCCGCAGCCGCGCCGAGGCAAAGGTGCTGATCGAACGCTGGCGGCAGTTCTACAACGAGCAGCGACCGCACAGCGCCCATGGCTACAAGCCCCCGGCGACCATTCGCCGGAACTGGTCGGAACCCGATACCATCCACCCCGGACTCACTGGCTGATTGGCTACAAGTTCCATACTCAGGTCACCCGCCCTCAAGAAAAAGGCCCGGCCAAAACGGCCGGGCCTTGGGGTCACGCAGGTACGGTCAGTCTTCGGCCGACTGGTACTGCACCTGGAACCGGCTGGCGGCCACGGCGTAGGCGGCGCGCGTCACCGCCTGGCCCGGATCGAAGTAGGCCTTGATGGTCGGCTGCAGGTCGAACGGCCCCTGCACCAGCGCGAACCGTGCGTTGATCACGCCCGTATCCAGCGCGTACTGCACGTAGCCGCGCTGGCTGGCCGGGATCGCGCCGGCGTCCTCGAGGGCGATGCGCTGGCCGTTGAACAGCACGGTGAGCGGACCATTGAACGACGTGGCGAGATCCTGCAGGCCCTGGGCCTGCACCAGCGCATAGGCCAGGTCGAGGCGGCTCACGTTGGCACCGGGCTTGAACTGCCCGTTCACCAGGCGCATCACGCCGGCGTCGTCCTGGCCCAGGTCGCGCAGCGGCGCACCCTTGGCGATGGCCGCTTCGGCGTAGGCGTACTCCCGGGTGCTGGGCGACACGTCGCCAAAGCTCGGCACGCCCGACAGCGGCAGCGACTGGCGGATGCTGGCGCCCATCAACAGGTACTGTGCCAGCTCGGCCCGCTTGAGCTGCTGGTCGGGGCGGAACTTCCTGTCCGAGTAGCCGTCCACGAGGCGATTGGCGACGGCGAACTCGATCGCAGTGCGCGCCGGATGCGAGTGCACGTCGTCAAGGCCCGTGTAGCCGCCGCTGTTGATGAAGCTGATCTCGCCCTCGATGATGCCTGGCGCGGCGACGCCATTGGTGCTGCGGGTCGGATCCACCGCCACGCCGGACACAGAACCGATGCCGCTCACCGAGATCTTCCAGGTGCCGGCCTTGCCGGGCGCGCCGGTGGTGATGGTGCTCCCGAGCACCGGCAGCGCGATCGACGAACCGTAGCGAACGCCATCCGGATCGGTCAGCACGATCGCCACCGTGTTGGTGTCGGTGGTGGCGCGGGCCGAGACGAAGGCCACTTCCGGGCCAACTTCGAACGCAACTTCCTCCGGCTCGCCGACCGGCGAGAACAGGATTGAGAACGGCAGCGGCTCGCCGCCCGGGGCCAGCAGCGCATTGCTGTTGAACTCGCGCAGGACGTTCACGGTACGGCCGTAATCGGTGCGCAGCCCCTGCGCCGCCGCGACCGCGGCATACGCGTTGACGTGGCCGGCACCGGCCTCCCAGGCCAGGCGGCCGGTCATGTTGGCGGCGGTTTCCTCGAGGATGGACTTCGCCTCCATGGGCGTGAGGTTCGGGTTGGCCTCGAACATCAGGGCGAGGATGCCCGACACGTGCGGAGTCGCCATCGAGGTGCCGCTGGAGTGGGTGTAGAACGGCAGGTGCGCCGGCGCCATCGCCGCCGCGTCCTGCTCCGCCGACAGCGCGCCCAGTGCGCTGGTGCTGGCGCGGGTGGAGATGATGTCCACGCCGGTGGCGACGACGGTGGGCTCGTTGAAGTAAGTCCACGACTTGCCGTCCGGCATCGTGAAGGTGCCGCTCTCGCCGCGGTTGCCGCGCGAGGAGAACGACGTGAGCACGCCATCCTTCTCGCCCGCGCCGACCGAGATCACCCAGGGCGCCTGCGCGTACGGGTTGTGGGTGTCTTCGCCCGGGCCGTCATTGCCGGCGGCGAAGACGCTGACGATACCGCGCTTGTAGAGCTCGTACGTCGCGATGCTCACCGGGTGCATCGGATCGAACTTTCCCGAGGTGCCCCAGGAGTTGCTGGTGACGCGGATCGGGTGGTCGAAGCTGAACTGGTGCGTCGCCGCATAGTCCAGGCCGCCGACCGCGTCCAGGATGAAGAGTGCGCCGCCCGAGCCGTAGCCCACCAGCTTCGCGCCGGGCGCCACGCCGCGGTACAGGCCGCCCGAACGCTCGCCGGTGCCGCCGACGGTGCCGGCGACATGGGTGCCGTGGCCCGAGCCACCGAGGTCGGTGTTGAGCTGGTCCTCGACATACAGCATCGGCGAGATGCCCGGGCCCGCGAGGTCGTTGGCCAGGCTGGCGAGGATGTTCTGCGCGGCCTGGACGTTCTGCACGACGTTCTCGCCGAACTTCAGGTCCTCGTGGGTCGCGTCGATGCCGGAGTCGTTCACCACCACGGTCACGCCGCGGCCGCTGTAGGGAATCGCGCGGCTGAAGTCGGCCGGGTTCTCGACCACCCGCGCGGCGCCGCTGATCTCGCGCTGCTCCTTGTTGAAGAAGCGCAGCGGGGCGTTGAAATAGATCGAAGCAACGTCGTCGCGCGCGGCCAGAGCGCGGATCTCGGCGGGGGTCGCCAGCGCGCCGGCGATCGGCAGGGTGTGCATGTGCACGCCGCGGTCGATGCCCAGGTCGCGCAGCGCGGCGATCTGGGCGGCGGTGACCGGTCCGGACTGCTCGTAGCTGATGACGATCTGCAGGTCCTCGGTGGCCGGGGTGCTGGCGAGCAGGCGGGTGAGTTCAGGGTCGATCCGGGCCTCGGCGACCGCGAGGCCGCTGGCGAGCATGCCGACCGACAGGGCCGACAGGCGGGCAATACGTGAAATGGTGACAGGCATCACACTCTCTCCGTTCTGGGTTAGCCGCTTTCGGGTTTGTGCGGCTCGCCAAGCAGCTTCTGCCCGCCCCCCGCCGCCACCAATCCGGCAGAGCCCCCAACCGGCGTGGGGGAAAACCCCTAGAGACTTGCGGCCGGCTGCTGGCCTAAGATGCAGCGGTCGCCCGGCACAGGCGCGACGAAATGACGCATCGGACGCGCACCCACCCACGGAGTTCCCGATGACTGCCGTCGCTCGAAAGCTGTTCGCCCTCTTGCTCGCGCTGTCGCCGTTGCCGGCGCTGGCGCAGCCCGTCCCCGTCACCGTCGAGGTTTCCGGGAACTCCGCCATGGTGCGGATCGGCGGAAGCGTCGCGCCGCTGGCCGACCTGCGCCTCGATTTCGACGACGCCAGCGGTCTCAGCGCCGCCTCGCTGGGCGTCAGCGCGGAGTTGGTGAACCCGGGTGCCGCCTCGGTGCTGTCGCGCTTGCCCGTGGGCGGCGGCGCGCTCGTGCCGGCGGAGCTTCCGCTGATGATCACCATCGAACCTGCCTCGCTCGGCGGCCTGTCGTTCCGCCGCCTGGTGCACGTCGAGCTGCACACCCACGCCCTGGTCTACACCGCGGGCTCGCGGTACCGCTTGCTCAAGGCACCGCTGGGCGGCGGCTTCCGGGACATCACCGGCTCCGTCAGCCCCGGCAGCGTGCGCACGCGCGGCACCACCGGCGGCTTCTCGCAGTTCCTGGTGGTGCTCGACGCGCGCCCCACGCTCGACGTCGTCTCGGCCAAGCTGGCCCGGCTGCGGGCCGAGGCGGCCAAGCTGCCGGCGCTGGAGGCGGCGCCACTGCAGGCGCAGCTGGATGCGATCGAGTCGGGCCTGGGCGACGAACGCTACGCGGACGCCATCGGCGCGGCCGAGGCGATGCGGCAGCGGGTGTCGGCGCGGGCGGGCCTGGCCATCCCCCAGGAGTGGCGTGCGCTGCGTGACCGCGACAACGTCGCGGGCGAGCTCCTGGCCGGCCTCGACACCCTCGTCTTCAGCATCGGCTACCTTCGCGACCACGGCGACTGACGCCCCATGGACCGCGCCCCAGCGCTGGCGCCGCCGGCCACCGGCGGCGCTAAGATGGGGCCATGCCCGCGCGCCTGACCGCCTACCTACCCGAGTGCGCCGCCGAACGGTTCGTGCTGTCCGGGGACGGCCCCCATCCGATCGGGCGCGCCGACGGTTGCGCGGTGCAACTGGCCCACGCGTCGGTGTCGCGCCGGCACGCCACGCTGGCGTTCGCCGGGGATAACTGGATCCTCGCGGACGCGGGCAGCAAGAACGGCAGCTTCATCGATGGCGTCGCGTCCGACGGCCTTCCGCGGCGCGGCGGCGCCTGGCTTCGATTCGGTGACGTCGCCTGCGAGCTGGAAATCATCGACGACGCGACCCTGGCGCGCACTCGCCTCGAATCGGGCCAACGCCGGGACGCCGCCACCGCACTCACCCTCGCCCTCGCGCGCGAACCCGCGCGCGTCGGACTGCTGGAGGCAACGCTGGACGCGATCATCGACCTGGCCGGCGCCGAGCGCGGCATGCTGCTGCTGCCCGGGAAGGATGGCTTCACTCCGCAGGCGTGGCGGGGATTCGCCGCGGGCACCGACGCGGCGAAATTCGCCGGCAGCACCACGGCCCTCGCCCAGGCCCTCCGCACGCGCCGGCCGGTCGTCGCCCACGACCTGTCGCTCGAGTCGGCGCTGGCGGGCCAGGCATCGGTCGTCTCGGCCGGACTTCGCGCGCTGGCCTGCCTGCCGCTGGTGCTGGGCGAGGACGTCCTGGGCCTGGCCTACGTCGACAGCCGCCGCCCGGGCGCCGCGATCACGCGGATCGACCTGGAGCTGCTGGAGGCCTTCGCGGAGCGCGCAACGCTCTGGCTGGCCGCGCGGCGCAACCAGGCAGCGCTCGCGCCCGGCGCGGCCGCGTTGCCGCCGGGCGGAGGCGCGGCGTGAGCGATGCTCTTCTTCCAGGCGACGACCCAACGCTGACCGGCTCCGGCGCGGTCGTGGACCTCGCGCCCGGCACGCGGCTCGCGGATCGCTTCACCATCGAACGGCGCATCGGCACCGGCGGCATGGGGGTGGTCTACCGCGCCCGCGACGAGGATTTGGGCATAACGGTCGCGCTGAAGCTGCTGCGCAGCGAGCTGGCCGCGCGTCCCGAGGCGTTCGAGCGCTTCCGGCAGGAACTGCTGCTCGCGCGACAGGTATCGAGTCCGCGCGTGGTCCGCATCCACGACATCGCGCGGGACGGAGATCGCTGGTTCATCAGCATGGATTTCGTGGACGGCCAGTCGCTGGACCAGTGGCTCGACCACCGCGGCCCGGTGGACGTCGAACAGGCCCTGGCCATCGCACGGCAGATCGCCGAGGGACTGCGGGCCGCGCACGCGAGCGGCATCGTCCATCGGGACCTCAAGCCCGCCAACGTCCTGATCGACGCTGAGGGCAACGCGCTCATCAGCGACTTCGGCGTGGCGCGCTCGCTCGGCGCCACCGGCATCACGCACACCGGCGCCATCGTCGGCACACCCGACTACCTGGCCCCGGAACAAGCCCGCGGCGGTACCGTGGATGCCCGGGCCGACCTCTACGCGTTGGGCCTGATCCTCTACGAAATGCTGGCGGGCGAGCCCGCGTTTGCAGGTGCGACCGCCGCCGAGTCCATGGCGCGGCGGATGGTCTCCGGCCCGCCCCCCATCGAGTCCCGGCGCGCCGCGCTGCCCCGTTGGGTAGCCCGCCTGGTGGCGCGCATGCTTCGCCCCACTCCGGCCCATCGCTTGCGCGATGCCGAAGCCGTGATCCAAGCCATCGACGCACGCCAGGTCCCGGCGGCGCTGCCGCGCGCGGCGTGGCCGCTGCTGGGCCTTGCCGCGGCAGGCGCCCTCGCCGCGCTGGCGCTGCTGGCGCCCTGGCGGGATCCGGTCCCGGCCATTCCCCCGGCGCCACCACGGATCGTACTGATGGCGGAAGCCGGTGCCGACGATCCGGTGCTGGGCGGTGCCGCCGAGGCACTGCGGCTGGGCCTGGAAGGCCAACCGGGCGTCGCCGTCGCCGATGGCGAGCGGATCCAGTTGGCCCTGGCCCAATCCGGGCTGGCCGGCAAGGGCGCCGCGGACGACGTGGCGCTGCGAAGGGCGCTGCCTGCGGATCGCATCGTGCGCCTGCGGTCAGTGCGATCCGGCGACGGCCTGGCGTTCGAAGCGGTGATCAGTGGCGACGGCCGGGCGCCACAGGTGGTGGCCGGCCCGTCGCGCAGCTCTCCGGCGGCGGCCGCGAGGGACCTGCTGCCGCTGCTTGCGGTCGAACTCTCGGTTCCGGCCGCTGGCCCGGTGCTGGCGGGCGACGAGGACCTCGAGGCCTACGGGCAGGCACTCGCCCTGCTGCGCGCCGGCCGCGCCGAGGCCGCCGCCGATGCCCTCGAAGAGATCGCCGAGGCCAATCGCGACCATGCCCCCGCACTCGCCGCGCTGGTGGAGGCGGCACGCATCTCGGGTCGCCGCGCGCTGGCGCTCGACACCGCCCGCCTCGCCGACCAGCTTCCTGGCCAGCCGCTGGGCGAGCCGCTGGCGGCCTGGCGCGCCGCGCTGGAGGGCGACACCGAGCGGGCCATCGCGTTGGCCACCGCGGCGACGCCGGGCCTTGAAGGTGATCCTGGCCACCAGCTGCGGATCGCCGAGATCGCCCTGGATGGCGGCAGCCTCGAGGTCGCCGAAGCGAGCCTCGCGATCGCCGCAGCGAACGACCAGCAGGATCCGCGCGCCTGGTTCCTGCGGGGAAAGACCGCGATTCTCAGGGGTGAGCACCGGGTTGCGGTCGAGGATCACCTCGTGCGCGCGCTGGTGCTGTTCAAACGCTCGCGCGACCTGCGCGGCGAGGCCGAGACGGTGAACGCCCTCGGCGTCGGCTACGCCCGCCTGGGCCAGACCGGTGACGCGCAGGAGAACTACGAAAAAGCCCTGGCGCTGCGCCGCGATCTGGGGGATCGGCGCGGCATCGCCAGCAGCCTGCGAAACCTCGCCCAGATCGACGTTTTCAGCGGGCGTCTCGACCAGGCCGCCACGCGACTGGCGGAAGCACGCGGCCTGTTCACGGACCTGGGCGACAACCCGGGCATCGCCGCCGTCGAAAACGAACTCGGCCTGCTGGAAGAGGAGCGCGGCAACTACCCGGCGGCGCTGGCGGCCTATCGCCGGGGCCTGCGCAGCCGCGAGCGCAGCGGCGATCCCCTCGGCATGGCCGAGAGTCTGAACAACGTCGGCTTCGCGCATTTCCAGCTCGGCGACTATGACAACGCGCGCGCGCTCTGGCGGCAGGCGCGCGATGCCTTCGCCGGCCTCGACGACGCCAATGGCGTGGTGCGGGCCGAGCAGAACCTGGGCTTGCTGGAGACCGCGCGCGGTGACTGGAAACGGTCCCGCCTGCTGCTTGAGGAGTCGCTGCAAACGGCCGAGCAGCGGCAGATGCTGGAGGAAGCCGCAGTGAGCCTGCGCAACCTGGTGGAGCTGGAAATCCTCGAAGGCAACCTGGACACCGCCGAACAACAGCTCGATCGGGCCAGCCGCCTGTTCGAGTCGCGGCAGGACCAGCGCGGGCGCACCGATGCCGCCCTGCTCGCGGCGAGGATCGCCCTGGCCCGCGGAAACCCCGCGGATGCGCTGGCCTTGATCGACACGCTGCCCGACGGCGCCGGGACCGGAACGCCGGAGCAGGCCACGCTCGCGCAACTGCTGCGCGCGCGCGCGCTGGCGGGCACGGATCGCGATGACGACGAACGGCAGGCGCTCGACGACGCCGCGGCGCTGGCAGACCGCGCCGGCATCCGCGTGCTGCAGCTCGAGGCACGCGTGCTGTCTTCACGGGCGCCGGACGCCGCGCTCGACGACGCGGTGCGCCAGTTGGGCCATCTCCCGCTGCAATTGGCCTGGCTCGAGCGCCGCGCCGGGCTGGCGCTCGCCGCCGGCGACCTGGCCGGCGCAGGCGCCGCGCTGGACGAAGCACGGGAGCTTTTGGCCGACGGCCGCGCCTACTATCGCCGGACGCACCTTGAAGCGCTGGCGCGGCAGGCCGGCGCCGACGGCTGGCAGTCGCCATGACCACGCCGGATGCCGACGCTGAACTGGCGCGGCTGGGCCGCGAGTACGCCGACCTGGTGGCGCGCCTGGAGTCGAACCAGGCTAGGTTCCAGCGCCTGGCCCGCGCCATGTACCGGGTACAGGAGGACGAGCGCCGGCGCCTGGCACGCGACCTCCACGACGGGCTTGGCCAGAACCTGACCGCGCTCAAGCACCAGCTGATGCTGCTCCAGGGCAGTCTGGGCCAGACGGAGCCTGCGGGCGCACGGCTATCCGACGCCATCACCCTGTGCGAACAGACCCTGGCCGACACCCGGCTGCTGTCGCGCCTGCTCCGCCCGCAGGTGCTCGACGACCTGGGATTGGTGCCGGCACTGCGCTGGCTGGGCCGCACGCTCGCGCAACCTGCGGGGGTTTCCGTGGAGATCGAGGCGGGCGAGGTTCCGGAACCGGACGAGGACACCCGGACGCTGGTGTTCCGGGTCGCGCAGGAGGCCCTGACAAATTCGATCCGGCACGCCGCGGCCGAGCACGCCGGTTTCCGCCTCAGCGTCGAACGCGGGCGCCTTCGATTCGAAGCCTGGGACGATGGCCGGGGCTTCGACGCCGAACAGGCGCGCCAGGCCGGGCATTCCGGCGAGGGCAGCGGCCTGGGCGCCATGCGCGAGCGCGCGGCGCTGCATGGCGGGACGCTGCAGCTGGTGACGCATCCAGGCGCCGGGACACGGCTCAGGCTCGAGGTGCCGCTGGCCGGCGATGCTGGCAGACTCGCGCCATGAGCGACGCCGCCGCGCCCAGCATTCGCGTCCTGATCGCCGATGACCACCGGATGGTCCGGGAAAGCCTGGTCGCGGTGCTCGAGTCTGCCGGCTGCTGCCGCATCATCGGCCAGGCCGCCGATGGCCAGGAGGCCATCACGCTGTGCATGGAGCTGGCCCCGGACGTCGCCGTCATCGACCTGTCGATGCCCGGCCTCAATGGCCTGGAGGTGGTGCGCCGCCTGCGCGAGAAGTGCCCCGCCACCCGAACCCTGGTCCTGACGATGCACGAGGACGAGGAATACCTGCTGCAGTCCGTTCGCGCCGGTGCATCCGGTTTCCTGCTCAAGGACAGCCCCGCGAGTGAACTGATCGAGGCCATCCGCGGCATCGCGCGGGGCCGCGGCCATTTCAGTGCGGACGCCAGCCGCCTGCTGGCCGCACACCTGCAGCAGCCCGAGCGCGGACTCGAGGATCCCTACCGCGACCTCACGCCACGCGAACGCGAGGTCTTCCACCTGATCGCCGACGGTCTGACCACGAAGGAGATTGCCCGGCGCCTGGACATCAGCACCAAGACCGCGGAGAACCACCGCGCCCGCGTTCTTCACAAGCTGGGCGCGCGCAATACGGCGGAAGTGGTGCGCTACGCGATCAGGCGCGGCCTAGCGCGCTGACGCGCCGACGGCGGCGCGCAACTGGGCTACCCTGTGCACGGCGCCGAGGCGCCCTGACCCACCCCACCGCGCGAACCGGAAGCACCATGCCCAAGCCCACCCGCCCGCCTGCCGGGCGCGCCACCATCCCGCCGGAAAACCTCGGCGAACCCCACGCCCAACTGCGCGATGCCGCGGGCAAGCTGCTCGGCGGCATCGTCCGCAAGGACGGCGAGTGGGTGCTGGGGCTGGACGGCAGGATCGCCGGCACCTCGCACAGCGCCGCGCACGTGCTGGCCATCCTCAAGCGCGCGGCGGCGCTGCTGCGGGCCGAAGGCAAGCAGGTCGACCTGGTGTTCTCGGCGCCGCTGCGCGAGGCCGCGCACGCAGAAGCCGCCGCCGAGGGCCTGGATTTCGAGGCCTTCCAGGAAAAACTGGCGCGGGACATGGCCAGCGGCCGCTGAGCCGGTTCACGGTCCATCCATCCCCGGCGGCGTTACCCTGTGCCTCCCGGTTGGATGGAGCCCGCGCCATGAAAACCTTCCCCTCCCTAGCGCTGCTGCTCGCGCTCGCCGCCCCCGCGGCCGCCGACGAGCCGGCGCCGCTGCAGGCCGTGCCCGAGCTCGACCTCCAGCGCTATTCCGGCACCTGGCACGAAATCGCCCGGCTGCCGATGTACTTCGAGCGCCGCTGCGTCGGCGACATCACGGCCACCTATGTTCCGCTCGAAAGCGGCCGCGTGCAGGTCACCAACGCCTGCCTGCGCGACGACGGCGTGCGCATGAAGTCGGTGGGCATGGCCCGCCGCCCCGGCGACGCGCCGGCCAAGCTCGAGGTGCGCTTCGCCCCGGGCTGGCTGTCCTTCCTGCCGATGGTCTGGGCGGACTACTGGGTGATCGCGCTGGACGAGGACTACCGGTGGGCCCTGGTCGGGGAGCCCGACCGGGAGTACCTCTGGTTCCTGTCGCGCGAGCCGTCCATGGATGCCGAAACCTTCGAACGGCTGAAGGCCCGGGCGCGCGAGCTGGGCTATTCGCTCGACGAGTTGATCGTGGTCGTCCCGCCCCGGGCCGACTGACCCCGCAACGTACGGGCTGGTATGCTCAGCCGGTTCCCCACGCTTCCGGTGACCTTGATGCGAAACGTGAAAATCCTGGCCCTGCTGCTGCTCGCCGCCCTGCTCGCCGCCTGCGCCGGCGGCCCGCCCAAGCGCATCTTCCCGCCCCAGGCCAGCCTGCAGGAATTGCGCGTGCAGCCCGATGGCCAGTGGGCCGCCAGCATCCGCATCCAGAACTTCAGCACGGTGCCGATGCGCTTCTCCAGCCTCGACGCGACGCTGCTGGTCAACGGTGGCGAAGCCGCGCGCTTCACCCTCGACCCCGGCCTGAGCGTCGGCCCGGGCTCGAACGAGCTGGTGACCCACGTCTTCCGTCCCTCCGACGCCGCGCGCGCGGCCGTCGACGCGGCGCTGGCCAGCCGCGGCAGCGTCCGCTACGCGCTGTCGGGCCGCATCGCCGCCAGCGAACCCAAGACCGACCACCCCTTCGACTACCAGAGCGGCCTGAACCCGGTCCCGGGCCTGGCCGGCGTGCTGCGCTGACCCCACAGGAATTGAACGAATGAATCGCTACACCGCCCCCGTGCGCGACATGAAGTTCGCGCTCTACGACGTCATCGGCGCCGACAAGCTGTACGCAAAGCTGGGCATCGAACACGCCCAGCGCGACCTGCTCGATGCCGTGATGGAGGAAGCCGCGAAGTTCACCCAGTCCGTCCTGGCCCCGCTCAACGGCGTCGGCGACGAGCACGGCTGCGTGCACGACAAGGACACCGGTGCCGTCACCACGCCGCCAGGCTTCAAGGAGGCCTACGCGCAGTTCGTCGACGGCGGCTGGGCCGGCATCACTGCGCCCGAGGCCATGGGCGGCCAGGACCTGCCGGAAAGCTTCGGCGCCGCGCTCAAGGAAATGATCGACGCGGCGAACCTGAGCTGGGGCAACTACCCGCTGCTCTCGCACGGCGCCACCGAGGCGCTCAAGCACCACGGCGAGGACTGGCAGAAGGAGGTCTTCCTCAAGAAGATCATCGCCGGCGAATGGACCGGCACCATGTGCCTGACCGAGCCGCACTGCGGCTCCGACCTGGGCCTGCTCAAGACCAAGGCCGAGCCGCAGGCCGACGGCAGCTACAAGGTCAGCGGCACCAAGATCTTCATCACCGGCGGCGAGCACGACTTCACCGACAACATCATCCACCTGGTGCTGGCGCGCCTGCCGGACGCGCCCGCGGGCGTGAAGGGCATCTCGCTGTTCATCGTGCCCAAGGTGCAGGTGGCGCGCGACGGCACCGTCGGCGCGCGCAACGCGGTGCGCTGCGGCTCGATCGAACACAAGATGGGCATCCACGGCTCGGTCACCTGCGTGATGAACTTCGACGGCGCCCAGGGCTACCTGATCGGCCAGCCGAACAAGGGCCTCAATGCGATGTTCACCATGATGAACACCGCGCGACTCGCCGTCGGCCTGCAGGGCCTGGCGCTCATCGACCGCGCCTTCCAGAACGCGCTCGACTACTCGCGCGACCGCCTGCAGGGCCGCGCGCTGTCGGGGGCGAAGAACCCGGACAAGCCGGCCGATCCGCTGATCGTGCACCCCGACATCCGCCGCATGCTGCTCACCTGCAAGGCGCTGGCCGAGGGCGGCCGCATGCTGGCCCTGCACGCCGCCACGCTGGTGGACGTGCTCGAGCGCTCGAAGGACGAGGACGAGCGCAAGGAAGCCGACGTGCTGCTGGGCTTCCTCACCCCGATCGTCAAGGGCCTGCTGACCGAGTGGGGCAACGAGTGCACCTACCACGCGCTGCAGTGCTTCGGCGGCCACGGCTACGTGCGCGAATGGGGCATGGAGCAGCTGGCTCGCGACGCCCGCATCACCACCATCTACGAGGGCACCACCGGCATCCAGGCGCTCGACCTGCTGGGCCGCAAGACCATGCAGCTCCAGGGCGCGGGCCTGCAGCAGTTCCTGAAGATGATCCAGGGCTTCTGCACCGAGCACGCCACCGATGCCTCCATGACCGAGTTCGTGCTGCCGCTGGCCGAGATCGCCAAGCAGTGGGGCGAGCTGACCATGGAAGTCGGCAAGAAGGCGATGGCGAACGCCGACGAAGTGGGCGCGGCCTCGGTCGACTACCTCTTCTACTCCGGCTACGTCGCGCTGGCGTTCTGGTGGGCCAAGGCAGTCGCCGCGGCCGAGGCGGGCTCGCATCCGGCGGAGTTCAAGACTGCCAAGCGCGAGACCGCGCGCTTCTACTTCGCCCGCATCCTGCCGCGCACGCAGACGCATGCCGCCGCGATGCGCAGCGGCAGCGGCAACCTGCTGGCGCTCGACGCCGCGCTGTTCGACAGCTGATCGGCGGCACTACCCCGGAAACGACGAAGCCCGCCGATTGGCGGGCTTCTTCTTTGCGCCGGGCCCCGGGGTCCGGGCCGGGCTGACACGATTGGTCGGGACGGTGAGATTCGAACTCACGACCCCTAGCACCCCATGCTAGTGCGCTACCAGGCTGCGCTACGCCCCGATCGTTGGTGTTTCCCGGCCGGAGCCGGGCTCACGATTATACGGAATTATTTGGCTCAGCGGCGCAGCAGCTGGAGGACTTCTTCCAGCTCCATGCGGACCTGCTTGACGATCTGGGCCGACATGCTGGTCTCGACCCGGCCGACCTCGCCTTCCAGACGCTGGCGGGCGCCGGAGATGGTGTAGCCCTGTTCGTACAGCAGGCCGCGGATCTGGCGGATCATCAGCACGTCGTGGCGCTGGTAGTAGCGGCGGTTGCCGCGGCGCTTCACCGGCTTGAGGCTGGTGAACTCGGTTTCCCAGTAGCGCAGCACGTGCGGCTTGACGTCGCAGAGCTCGCTGACCTCACCAATGGTGAAGTAGCGCTTCGCCGGGATCGGCGGAAGTTCCCGATTACTGCCCGGATCCAGCATACGCCTCCACTCGCTCCTTCAGCTTCTGTCCTGGACGGAAGGTGACGACGGTGCGGGCGGAGATGGGGATCTCCTCGCCGGTCTTGGGGTTGCGGCCGGGCCGCTGGTTCTTCTGGCGCAGGTCGAAATTCCCGAAGCCCGACAGCTTTACCTGCTGCCCACGCTCCAGCGCTTCCCTCAACGCATCGAAGAAGGAGTCGACGAATTCCTTGGCCTCGCGCTTGTTCAAGCCAACCTGCTCGAACAGCCGCTCCGCCATCTCGGCCTTTGTCAGTGCCATAACATCCCCTGTACCCCGCCGTTGCCGGCGGCCATCATGACCTCAGCCGCGCACCGCAGTCCTTGGCCAGCGCCTCGAGGGCGGTGGCGACGGCCTGGTCGGCGTCGCGGTCAGTTAGGGTGCGTGAAACGTCCTGCAGAATCAAGCCCATAGCCAGACTCTTTGAGCCCGACTCTAGGCCCGGGCCGACATAGCGGTCAAACAGCCGGACCTCGCGCAGCAGGCTGCCCAGCGCGGCCCGAAGGCTGGCCTCCAGGGCCGCCCAGGGGGTCGATTCCGGGACGACGAGCGCGATGTCCCGGCGGACGGACGGGAACCGGGACAGCTCGCCGGCGCGGGGCACGGCCCGGGCCGCCACGGCCGCCAGGTCCAGCTCGAAGCCGACCACTTCTCCGTCCAGGTCCAGGGCCTTGGCCAGGCCCGGGTGCAGGTGGCCGACCCAGCCGATCACCGCGCCCTCGCGCCAGACCGAGGCGCTACGGCCCGGGTGACCGAGGGGTCGGTCGTCGGCGCGGAACTCGGCCCGGGCACCGGCCAGGGCCAGCAGGCCCTCGACCTGGGCCTTGAGGTCGAAGAAGTCGACGTCGCGGTCATCGGCCGACCACTGCTCGGCCTGGGCCGGGCCGCAGGCGACGGCGGCGATGCGCGGGGTCTCGCGCGGCGCGCCCTCGGCGAGGTGGAACACGCGGCCCAGTTCGAACAGGCGCACGCGCGACTGCTGGCGGGCGCGGTTGCGCGCCAGCGCCGAGACCAGGCCCGGCAGCAAGGAGGTGCGCATCACGCCCAGCTCCGCGGTGAGCGGGTTGGCCAGCGCCACGGCCCCGTCCTGCAGCCGCCAGGCCGCGAGGCTGTCGGCATCCAGGAAGGCGTAGTTGATGGCCTCGACGAAGTCGTGCGCGACCAGCTGGCGGCGCAGCACGGCATCGGCGACGCGGGCTTCCGACGGCGCGACCAGGCGGACTTCGCCGGTGGGCGTGGTGGTCGGGATGGCGTCGTAGCCGTGGATGCGGGCGACTTCCTCGACCAGGTCCTCCTCGATCGCGATGTCGAAGCGGCGGGTCGGCGGCAGCACGCTCCAGCCGTCGGCGGTGGCGGCGACCTGCATGCCCAGCGCGCGCAGGATGCGCTCCACCTCGGCATCGGGCACCGACAGGCCGAGCACCCGGGCCAGGCGCGCGCGGCGCAGCGCCACCGGCGAAGGCTGCGGCAGGTGGGCGGGCAGCGTGGCCTCGGTGATGGCACCGGCGCGGCCGCCCATCACCTGCTGCACCAGGGCGGTGGCGCGCTCGAGCGCGTAGCGCGGCAGCTGCGGATCCACGCCGCGCTCGAAACGGTGCGAGGCGTCGGTGTGCAGGCCGATGCGGCGGGCACGGCCGATGATCACGGACGGCGCGAAATGGGCGCTCTCGAGGAACACGCGGGTGGTGGCGTCGGTGACGCGGGTGTCCCAGCCGCCCATCACGCCGGCCAGCGCGACCGGGCGGTCGGCGTCGGTGATGACCAGGAATCCGTCGTCCAGCGCCGCCTCGCGCTCGTCGAGCAGCTTCAGCGTTTCACCGGCACGCGCGCGGCGCACGCCGACCGGGCCGGCGAGTTTGTCGGCGTCGAAGGCGTGCATGGGCTGGCCCAGCTCGAGCATCACGTAGTTGGTGATGTCCACCAGCGGGCTGATCGGGCGCAGGCCGGCGCGGCGCAGGCGCTCGGCCAGCCACAGCGGCGTGCGCGCGGCCGGATCCAGGCCTTCGATGACGCGGCCGCAGTAGCGCGGGCAATCGGCACCGGCCTGCAGTTCGACCGGCAGGGCGGCTTCGGAGGCCACGATGGCTTCCGGGATCTGCAGCGCGGTGACCTGCGCGCCCAGCGCCGCCGCCACGTCGAAGGCGACGCCGCGGACGCTGAAACAGTCGGCGCGGTTGGGCGTGAGCTTGAGTTCGAAGCAGGCGTCGGGCAGGCCGAGGTACTGGGCGATGCCCTGCCCCACCGGCGCGTCGCCCGGCAGTTCGAGCAGCCCGGAGGCGTCGGCGTCCACGCCCAGCTCCTTGGCCGAGCACAGCATGCCCTGCGACTCCACCCCGCGCAGCTTGGCGGCCTTGATGGCGATGCCGCCGGGCAGGTTCGCGCCGACCGTGGCCAGCGGCGCCTTCAGGCCCGGGCGCGCGTTCGGGGCGCCGCAGACGATCTGCACGGTGCCGGCGCCGGTGGCGACCTGGCAGACCTGCAGGCGGTCGGCTTCGGGGTGCCTCTCGCACGCCAGGATCTCGGCGACGACGACGCCGTCGAGATCCTCGCCCAGCACCTGCGCATCCTCGACCTCGAGGCCGATCGCGGTCAGGCGCGCCGACAGCTCGTCGCGCGTGGCGGCGACGGTGACGTGTTCCCTCAGCCAGCTTTCCGGGAATTTCATGCGAACTGCCTCAGGAAACGGGTGTCGTTCTCGAAGAAGCTGCGCAGGTCATTGACCCCGTAGCGCAGCATGGCGAAGCGCTCGACGCCGAGGCCGAAGGCGAATCCGGTGTACTTCTCGGGATCGATGCCGCAGGCGCGCAGCACGTTCGGGTGGACCATGCCGCAGCCCAGCACTTCCAGCCAGCGGGTGCTGCCGTCGGGCTGCTGCCAGGCGATGTCCACTTCGGCCGAAGGCTCGGTGAAGGGGAAATAGCTGGGGCGGAAGCGCATCTCGAAATCGCGCTCGAAGAAGGCGCGCACGAACTCGGCCAGCGTGCCCTTGAGGTCGGCGAAGCTGGAGGTCTCGTCCACCAGCAGGCCTTCGACCTGGTGGAACATCGGCGTGTGGGTCTGGTCGGAATCGCTGCGGTAGACCTTGCCGGCCGCGATCATGCGCAGCGGCGGCGGGTTCTTGCCCATGAAGCGGACCTGCACGCCGCTGGTGTGCGTTCGCAGCAGGCGACCGTCGGGGAAATAGAAGGTGTCGTGCATCGCGCGCGCCGGATGGTGCGGCGGGAAATTCAGCGCTTCGAAATTGTGGTGGTCGTCCTCGATCTCCGGGCCGTCGGCCAGCTGGTAGCCCAGGCGCGCGAAGATGTCGGTGATGCGCTCGAGCGTGCGCGACACCGGATGCAGGTTGCCGGCCTGGCCGCCGCGGCCCGGCAGGGTCACGTCGATGCGCTCGGAGGCCAGCCGCTTCGCCAGCGCTTCGGCGTCCAGCGTCGCCTTGCGGGCGGCAATGGCGTCGGACAGCACGTCCTTGGCGCGGTTCACGGCTTCGCCGGCGAGCTTGCGCTGCTCGGGCGCCAGTGCGCCGAGCTGCTTGAGCTGGCCAGTGATGCTGCCGGACTTGCCGAGCAGGGAGACGCGCAGGGCGTCAAGCGCCTCGAGCTGCGTGGCGGCTTCGATCTCGGCCAGGGCCGAGCGGGTCAGGGTTTCGATGTCGGACATTCTCGGCTCGGTTTCTCGGGTCCCGAAAGCAGAAAGGGGAAGGACTCTCGCCCTCCCCCTTCCCGTACAGCCCGGTTGCGATCGCTCGCTTCGGACTTTGGCCTTACGCCGCGAGAGCGCGCTTGGCCTGCTCGGCGATCGCGCCAAACGCGGCGGGATCGTGGATGGCGATGTCGGCCAGGGCCTTGCGGTCCAGGGTGACGTTCGCCTTCAGCAGGCCATTCATGAAGCGGCTGTAGCTCAGGCCGTGCAGGCGGGCCGCCGCGTTGATGCGGACGATCCACAGGCTGCGGAACTGGCGCTTCTTCTGCTTGCGGCCGATGTACGCGTACTGCTGGGCCTTGGTGACGGCCTGCTTGGCGACGCGGAAGACCTTGCGACGGGCGTTGTAGTAACCCTTCGCGAGCTTGATGATTTTCTTGTGGCGGCGGCGCGCCGTAACACCACGCTTGACTCGTGCCATGGTTCAGTCCTCCTCAGAGATAGGGCAGCTGGCGCATCAGGCGACCGGAATCCTCGGCGCGGACGTGGTTCGTCTGGCGGAGGTTACGCTTACGCTTGGTGGCCTTCTTGGTGAGGATGTGGCTACGGTTGGCGTGGCCAGCCTTGAACTTGCCGGAAGCAGTTTTCCGGAAGCGCTTGGCGGCCGCCCGATTGGTCTTGATCTTGGTCTTGGCCATGGGAGATCCCTTCTTGGGTTCGTTGTTTACTGACCTGGGCGGTGGCTTGCGCCACGCTTTCCTTCCTGCCCTTGTCGGCTTATAAGTCTATGATTTCCCTACGGAAACCATGACAGGTCCATGACGGCTTCGCCCGATGAACCGGGCCCGGATGCCGCACCGGGTGCCCGCCGGAAGCCGGCGAGCCGCGAATTATGCAACAAAATGAGCGACTTGTGTAGGAGGGACTTTAGTCCCGAAGCTCTCTGCGGGAGACTTCGGGACTGAAGTCCCTCCTACAGGGGTCATTTCTTCTTCGGGGCGACCATCATGATCATCTGGCGGCCCTCGAGGCGGGGGCGCTGCTCGATGACCACTTCATCGGCCAGGTCGGCCTCGATGCGCTTGGCCATTTCCATGCCCAGCTCCTGGTGGGCCATCTCGCGGCCCTTGAAGCGGATGTTGACCTTGACCTTGTCGCCTTCCTCGAGGAAGCGACGCAGGTTGCGCAGCTTGATGTTGTAGTCGCCGTCGTCGGTGGTCGGGCGGAACTTGAGTTCCTTGATCTCGACGATCTTCTGCTTCTTCTTGGCCGCGTTGGCCTTCTTCTGCAGGTCGAACTTGTACTTGCCGTAATCCATGATCCGGCACACCGGCGGATCGGCGGTGGGCTGGATTTCCACCAGGTCCACGCCCGATTCCTCGGCCAGCGCGATCGCTTCGTCGCGCGTCAGCACACCGACCATCTCGCCGTCCAGGCCGATCACGCGCACGCGCGGGACCCGGATCTCGAGGTTCTTGCGGTTGCCCTTGTCTGTAGATGAAGTATTGATTCGATTGATCCTATTGAGTGAAACCCGAACCGGACGCCTGCATCAGGCGACCGGGCCATTCTCCGCGCGCAGCTTGTCGAGGAAGCCCTGCAGCGACATCGTCCCCAGGTCCTCCCCGGACCGCGTGCGCACCGCGATCATCCCATTTTCCTTCTCGCGGTCGCCAACGACCAGCAGGTAGGGGACTTTCTGCAGCGTGTGCTCGCGGATCTTATAGCCGATCTTCTCGTTCCGCAAATCGGCCTGGACCCGGAAGCCTTGATTCACAAGGGTTTTCCGGACCTCCTCGACCCAGTCGGCCTGGGCGTCGGTGATGTTCATCACCACCGCCTGCACCGGGGCCAGCCAGGCCGGGAAGGCGCCCGAGTGGTTCTCGATCAGGATGCCGATGAAGCGCTCCATGGAGCCCACGATGGCGCGGTGCAGCATCACCGGGTGCCGCTTGGTGGAGCTTTCGTCCACGTACTCGGCGCCCAGGCGGGCCGGCATCATGAAGTCGACCTGCATGGTGCCCAGCTGCCAGGTGCGGCCGATGGCGTCCTTGAGGTGGTACTCGATCTTGGGGCCGTAGAAGGCGCCCTCGCCCGGCAGCTCCTCCCAGGCCACGCCGCAGGCCGACAGGGCGGCGCGCAGGGCGGCCTCGGCCTTGTCCCAGGTGGCGTCGTCGCCCAGGCGGTTCTCGGGGCGCAGGGCGATCTTGATCTGCACGTCCTGGAAGCCGAAGTCCTCGTAGACCTTCAGGGCCTGGCGGTGGAAGGCGGTGACCTCGGCCTCGACCTGGTCCGGGGTGCAGAACACATGGCCGTCGTCCTGGGTGAAGCCGCGCACGCGCAGGATGCCGTGCAGCGCGCCCGAGGGCTCGTTGCGGTGGCAGGCGCCGAACTCGCCGTAGCGGATCGGCAGGTCGCGGTAGCTGTGCAGGCCCTGGTTGAACACCTGCACGTGGCCCGGGCAGTTCATCGGCTTGAGCGCATAGGTGCGCTTCTCGGACTCGGTGAAGAACATGTTCTCCTTGTAGTTGTCCCAGTGGCCGGACTTCTTCCACAGGGAAACGTCGAGGATCTGCGGGCAGCGCACTTCCTGGTAGCCCGACGCGCGATACACGCGGCGCATGTACTGCTCGACCACCTGCCAGAGCTGCCAGCCCTTGGGATGCCAGAACACCAGGCCCGGGGCCTCCTCCTGGATGTGGAAGAGCTCGAGCTGCTTCGCGATCTTCCGGTGGTCGCGCTTCTCGGCTTCCTCGAGCTGGGTCAGGTAGGCCTTGAGGTCCTTGTCGTTGAGCCAGGCGGTGCCATAGATGCGGCTGAGCATCTGGTTGTTGTGGTCGCCGCGCCAGTAGGCGCCCGCTACCTTCATCAGCTTGAACGCGCGCAGCTTGTCGGTGCCCGGCACGTGCGGGCCGCGGCAGAGGTCGGTGAACTCGCCCTGCGAGTAAAGCGACAGGTCCTCGGTGGCCGGGATGGATTCGATGATCTCGGCCTTGTAGTGCTCGCCCAGGCCCTTGAAGAAGGCCACGGCCTCGTCGCGCGACTTCACGCTGCGGGTGACCGGCAGGGCTTCCTTGACGATCTTCTGCATCTCCGCCTCGATGGCGGGCAGGTCTTCGGGCGTGAACGGGCGCTCATAGGCGAAGTCGTAGTAGAAGCCGTTGTCGATGACCGGGCCGATGGTGACCTGGGTGCCCGGGAACAGGCGCTGCACGGCCTGGGCCAGCAGGTGCGCGGTGGAATGGCGCAGCACGTCCAGCGCGTCGGGGTGCTTCTCGGTCACGATCTCGAGCGAGGCGTCGCTCTCGATGCGGAAGCTGGCGTCCACCAGCCTGCCGTCGACCTTGCCGCCGAGCGCGGCCTTGGCCAGGCCGGCGCCGATGGAGGCGGCGACTTCGGCGACGGTGACCGGGTGTTCGAACGGACGCTGGCTGCCGTCGGGTAGCGTGATCTTGATCATGGGTCTCTCATGCGGTCGCGCCCCGGGGGCGGACATGAAAAAAGGGCGCCGGGCGCCCTTCGCGGATGGCGAGGCGCGGCGGGTCGGTCAGTGGGCGGCGGTAGTGCTCATGTCGCACGCTCGGCGCCGGTTTCCCGGGGCCACCTTGCGGTTTCGTTGACGTGGCAAAGGTAGGCTCCGGCGCCCGCCAAGTCAATGAATCCGCGGCTTCCGGGGCTGCAAGCAAAACGGCCAGGCGGGTGCCTGGCCGTTGCGTCCGTCGTGCACCTTCCGGGGAAGGTGGTGGGCGATACAGGGTTCGAACCTGTGACCCCTACCATGTCAAGGTAATGCTCTACCGCTGAGCTAATCGCCCACGAGGCCGCGCAGTATAACAAGGGGCCCCGGGCGGGCCAAGCCCCCGGGCTGGCCTTCAGCGGCACTCGCGCTCGCGGTCGGCGGCGGTGCGCAGGTCGCTGCGGGTGGCCGCGACGCTGATCTGGCAAGCCCGGTGCATCACGCGCTTGAACAGCCCCTCCCCCGGCCCGCCAGAGGTCGCTTCCACCCCGGCCGGCGCCGCCTCGCCCCCAGGCAGCGACGCCATCCCGGTCAGCAGGCCGCTGGACGCGATCAGGGCGACGGCCAATACGCCCCGCATTTCAATGGTTCCCATGGCACTCCCCGGCATGGGCGCCTGGCGGGGGCAACGAAGCCCGGGCCGATGGCGCTGGAACGGCGGGTCCCCACCCGCCTGGGTCCTGTTTTAGACCCCTGCCGGAAGTAATGCAAGCGCCCCGCTCAGGCCATCAGGCCCTGGGTACGCAAGCGGTGGATCTCGTCGCGGACCCGGGCCGCTTCCTCGAACTCCAGGTCCTGGGCGTGCTTGTGCATCCGGGCCTCGAGCTGCTTGAGGCGGGCCGCCAGCTGCGCCGGATCCAGCAGGGCGTAGTCGGTGCCGGCCTCGGCCACCTTGCGGCCCTTGCCCCGGCCCTTGGCCTCCTCGGGTTCGCTGCGGGCGCCCTCCATCACGTCCATGACGGCGCGCTGGATGCTGGTCGGGGTGATGCCGTGCTCGAGGTTGTACTCCTCCTGGCGCTGGCGCCGGCGGTCGGTCTCGTCGATCGCGGCCTTCATGGAATTGGTGATGCGGTCGGCGTAGAGGATGGCCTTGCCGCGCACGTTGCGGGCGGCACGGCCGATGGTCTGGATCAGCGAGCCGGTGGAGCGCAGGAAGCCCTCCTTGTCGGCGTCCAGGATCGCCACCAGCGAGACCTCGGGCATGTCCAGGCCCTCGCGCAGCAGATTGATGCCGACCAGCACGTCGAACACGCCCAGGCGCAGGTCGCGGATGATCTCGACGCGCTCCACCGTGTCCACGTCGCTGTGCAGGTAGCGTACCTTGACGTCGTGCTCGGCCAGGTAGTCGGTGAGGTTCTCGGCCATCTTCTTGGTGAGCGTGGTGATCAGCACGCGGTCGCCCTGCTTCACCCGCGCGTGGATCTCGGACAGCACGTCGTCCACCTGGGTGGCCACCGGCCTGATCTCGACCTCGGGGTCGACCAGGCCGGTCGGGCGCACCAGCAATTCGACGATCTGGTCGCCGGATTTTTCCAGCTCGTATTTGCCGGGCGTGGCGGAGACGTAGATGCTGCGCGGCGCGCGGCGCTCCCACTCCTCGAATTTCAGCGGCCGGTTGTCCAGCGCCGACGGCAGCCGGAACCCGAACTCCACCAGGGTTTCCTTGCGCGAGCGGTCGCCCTTGTACATGGCGCCCAGCTGCGGGATGGTCACGTGCGATTCGTCGACCACCAGCAGCGCGTCCGGCGGCAGGTAGTCGAACAGGCAGGGGGGCGGCTCGCCCGGCATCTGGCCGGTGAGGTGGCGGCTGTAGTTCTCGATGCCCGAGCAGAAGCCGACCTCGGCCATCATCTCGATGTCGTACATGGTCCGCTGCTGCAGGCGCTGGGCCTCGAGCAGCTTGTTGGCCTTGTACAGCTCCTCCATGCGGGCGCTGAACTCGACCTTGATGGTCTCGATCGCGTCCAGCACCGTGCGGCGCGTGGTGACGTAGTGCGACTTCGGGTAAAGCGTGTAGCGCTGGAGCTTGCGGGTGACGTGGCCGGTCAGCGGGTCGAACAGCGACACGCCTTCGATCTCGCCGTCGAAGAGCTGGATGCGCAGCGCCTCGATCTCGGATTCGGCCGGGTGCACGTCGATGGTTTCGCCGCGCACGCGGAAGGCGCCGCGCACCAGCTCGGTCTCGTTGCGGCTGTACTGCATCTCGGTGAGGCGCCGGATCAGCTCGCGCTGGTCGATGCGGTCGCCCTTGACCAGGTGCAACACCATCCGGAAGTACTCGTTCGGGTCGCCCAGGCCGTAGATGGCCGAGACGCTGGCCACCACCACCGCGTCGCGCCGCTCGAGCAAGGCCTTGGTCGCGGACAGGCGCATCTGTTCGATGTGCTCGTTGATGTTGCTGTCCTTCTCGATGAAGGTGTCGGTGCTGGGGATGTAGGCCTCGGGCTGGTAGTAGTCGTAGTAGCTGACGAAGTACTCGACCGCGTTGTGCGGGAAGAAGGACTTGAACTCGCCGTAGAGCTGGGCGGCGAGGGTCTTGTTGGGCGCCAGCACCAGCGTGGGCTTCTGCACGGCCTGGATGACGTTGGCGATGGTGTAGGTCTTGCCCGAGCCGGTGACGCCGAGCAGGGTCTGCTGCGCCAGGCCGGCCTCGAAGCCCTCGACCAGGCGCGCGATGGCCTGCGGCTGCTCGCCGGCGGGCTGGTAGGGCGCAGTCAACTGGAAACGATCGTCGGACATGCTCAGGGGGGCCTGCGGGGATCGGGGGGATTGTCGTCGAGGCGACGGGTTCAACGGCCGCCGGACAGCGGAAGGCCCAGGACACAGGTGTAGTGGGTGCCCGTGGCCAGGCTTTCAAGCCGCGCGCCCGGCCCGAAGTAATACGCCAGGCGCTGTGAAATCGAGCGCAGCGCGTGCCCGTTGCTCGGCGCATCGCGCCGCGGCAGGGTCGGGTTGCCGATGCTGATCTCGATCGAATCACGCTCGACGCGCGCGTCCACGGTGATGCGGCCGCCCGCCGGCAGGCGGGCGATGCCGTGGTTCACGGCATTTTCCAGCAGCGGCTGGACCAGCAGCGAAGGCATGCGGTAGTCCAAAGGCAGGGCCGGGTCGAGTTGCCAGTCCACCTGCATCCGCTCGCCCAGGCGCAGGGCTTCGATGGCCAGGTAGCGGCGCGACAGCTCCAGTTCCTCGCCCAGCGTGGTGTCGCGGTCGCCGGCGGCCAGCGCCGCGCGGAACAGGTCGGACAGGTTCTCCACCGCGCGCTCTGCGCGCACCGGGTCGATGCGCACCAGGCTGGCGATGGAGTTGAGCGAGTTGAACAGGAAATGCGGGCGGATGCGGGCCTGCAGGGCATCGAGCGAGGCGCGGGCACTGGCCTCCACCTGCGCGCTCCATTGCTCGAGCACGTAGAAATAGCGAAGGACGCAGGCGCCGAGGATGCCCGCCAGCAGCGTGATGCTGGGGATGCCTGCCGGGCCCTGCCCCGCCGAGAACGCCGGCAGCAGGCTGCCCGACGCGAGCTCGCGCACGGCCCACGCGAAGCCCGCGGTGACGGCCATTGGCAACGCCACGGCGGCAGGCACACCCAGCGCCCGCGGCCAGTTCGACAGCGGGCGGCGCAGTTGGCACAGCAGCACGCAGCTGACCAGGGTGGTCCAGAGCGCGAAGGCGCTGGCCGCCAGGAAACGGTCGGCATCGAATCCGGCGGGGGCGGTCGAGGCCAGCGCCACGGCCACGACGATCAGTTCGGTGGCGAACAGCACCGTCAGCAGCCGCGGTAACCGGCAAAGGTCGGGAAGCCAGGGCTCGGCGGAGGGACGCATGGCCCGATTATGCCCGGTCGGCCCGGCGAATCGACTGACGCCGGGTCGGCCACGTGCGTGGCCCTGCCGCGGAAAACCCGTGCCCGTGCGCGCGGCACCTGCCGATGCCGCGCCAGCGCCGCCCGGCCAAGACTGGCGGCCTCCGCACCCTGTCGAGGACGCCATGCCCACCGACCCAAGGGGCTTCAGCCTGCTTGAACTGATGACGGCGCTGGTCGTGTCGGCCGTGCTGATGGCGGCGGCGGCTCCGCCGCTGGCCGCGCTGGCCGAACAGCAGCGCGCCAGCGCCATGGCCAACCAGGTGCTGGGGCTGCTTCATGCCGGCCGGCTGCAGGCGATCACCCGAGGGCAGACGGTGTCCGTGTGCCCCAGCCGGGACGGCCGCCACTGCGGGGCAATGGATCTGTGGTCGGATGGGATGCTGGTGCAGGTCGAGCCCCGCGGCGCCCGCGCATCGCCGCAGGTGGTCCGCAGCCTGGGGGCGGCCGAATTGCGCGGCCTGCGACTGGTGGCCTCGCGGGGCCGCACGGCAGTTGCGTTCCGGCGGGACGGGCGCGCCGCGGGCACCAACCAGACCCTGAGCCTGTGCAGCCGCGATGGCCGGCTGCTGCGCGAGATCATCGTCAGCAACACCGGCCGCGGCCGGGTGGGCACGCCTGCGCCAGGCACGCGCTGCCCGGGCCCGCCCACCTGAGAGCGCGTCGCGGCGTTTTCCTTGACCCCGGGCGCTGGCCGGGTAAAATGCGCATCCCGCCCGAATAGCTCAGCCGGTTAGAGCACTTGACTGTTAATCAGGGGGTCGTTGGTTCGAGTCCAACTTCGGGCGCCACATGCGAAAAGGCCTGCCAGTCGGCAGGCCTTTTCTTTTGCGCCGGGCGTGGCCCGGTTACCAGCATTCGCCCACCGAAGCCGCGCTCACGCCCTTGGTGCCGGCCTGGTTGAGCGTGAAGTTGCCGCAACGGTCACCCGTCTGGTTGTTCACCGGGGTGGCGGTCAACGTGAAGGTGTTCTGCGCCCGCACCGCCGCGATGTTGTAGAAGGCCGCGCCTTGTTGGGGCGAGCGGGTCAGCCTGGCGGGGATCACGTAGGTGGTGTAGTTGGCGTTGATGGTGTGCCAGCGCTCGAGGTTTTGCGCCAGCTCCGCCAGATCGGCGGTAGCCTGCGCCCGCCGCGCCTTGCGCACGCTCTCGACGTAACTGGGATAGGCGATGGCGGCCAGCACGCCGATCACGATGATCACGATCATCAACTCGATGAGGGTGAATCCGCCTTGGGGCCTAAGCTTGTTCATTCGTCGCTCCTCTCAAGTCAGGCAAGTCAGCGGATCTGGCGCCAGGACTGCCGGCCGCAGGCGCGCGGCAGGTAGTAGGTGGGCGCACCGGGCACGCTGACCACCAGGTCGCAGGTGCGGCCCAGGGCTTCGCCAATCTCGGCAACGGTGGCCGCCGCACCCGGCGGCGCCGGCGGCGGGGCCAGCAGCACCGCCACGTTGCGCACGGGAATGTCGCCACCGGTATCGAGCGCCTGGCCAACGGTACCCGCCGGAGCGGCCGTGCCCGTGGGCGAGTCGATGCGCAGGCCGCTCAGGCCGGCCGCACCGCTGACCGCGTTGAAAGCGTACAGCCAGTTGGTGCCGCCAGTCGCGCAGGGGTCGGTAGCGGCGCCGCCCGGCTCGAAGGTCGGGAACAGCACCAGGCCGCTCTGCAGGCGCGGGTTGCCGACGAAGCGCTCGCCACGCAGCACCTGGGTGGGGCCGGTGCCCGTGGCCAGGTCCATGTACCAGCCGCTCTGCGTCACGTAGTTGATCTGCGAATTCGACAGCACGCGGGTGCCGCCGGCGCCGGCCGCCAGGGTCTGGGCACCAAGATTGCTGCGCGTGACCGTGGCCGGGGTGGCCGGCGAGCGATCCAGCACGGCGTACAGCGTCTGCAGGCTGCCATCCGAGGTGTCGTCCTCGAAGGCATAGCTGCCGGTGCCGAAGTAGATCATCACGCCGCCGCCGGGACCGGCCGCGACCTCGAGACCGCCGGTGATCGGCTGGCGTACGCCGCCGACGATGGCCGAGAAGATGGGCTGGCCACCGTTGGCCACGGTGTTGTTGCGCAGGTCGAACTTCCAGATGTTGCCCAGCTGGTCGGCGGCGTAGGCGGTGTCGGCGTAGCCGTCACGGCCGACTTCGTTGGTGTTGCTGATCCAGCGATCGATAAGGGCCACGCTGGAGAGGCCGTTGGGCAGCGCCGGCAGCGAGGCGTGGGTAGCTTCGATGGTGGTGACGGCCCGGGTGTTCATGTTGACCACGTAGAGCGCGGCACGGCCATCGGCGCTGCCGAAGCCATTGCCGAACACGGCCTTCCACACCGGCGCAGAGGTTCCCTCGCGGGTCGGCACGACGATGGGCTTGCCCAGCACGTTGCCCATGCGCGAGCCGGTGGTGCCGGCGTTGTGGCGGCTGACCTCCCAGAGCACGTCGCCGGAGGTGAAGGCACCCGGGTTGGAGACGTTGAGCGCGAACACGCTCTTGCCGCCGGCGCCGCTCGAACCGACCAGCACCGTACGCCAAGTGCCGTTGATGCGGGCATCGGACACGGTGATCGGGCCGTCCACGAAGTAGCGGTGCTGGAACTTCTGGTCGTTGCCCAGCAGCGGGTTGTACGGGAACAGCAGGTTGCCCATGTGGCCCAGGGCCGTGCTCGGGATGTAACCGAACAGCTCGGTGCCGTTCTCGCCGTCGAAGGCGTGCAGCATGCCGTCGTTGGCGCCCGCGTACACCACCGGCCGGCGGGTGGACTTGGCGGTCAGGTAGGCCTGGTAGCCCCAGGGATCGCTCTCGGCCAGGGTGGCGCCGCGCAGCGTGCGGTAGCCGTAGTTGTCCTTCGGCGAAGAGATCTCCGGGTTGGAGTTGATGATGTCGCCCAGCACGCTGGTACGGGTGCGCAGGCGGGTTCCCTCGAGCGTGCGTTCGCCGCGCAGGTAGTTCACGGCCTGGGTCGTGGTCACGTTCAGGCCCAGCGCACCGGTGATCTCGGTGGCGGTGCAGCGCGAGAGTTCGCTGTTGCACAGCGAGGCGGCATTGGTGACGTTGGCGGGCGTGAACAGGTTCACCGCCGGGTTCACCAGGCTGTTCGGCTGCGCGTACAGGATGCGGCGTGCGGCAGGGGCCGGGATCTGGGTACTGGCCTCCCACAGGTTGTTGAAGGACAGCACGCCGGCGGTGCTCACGGTGACCCGCTCGGCGCGCAGCTGGCCGTACCAGTCGGTGCCGCGGTTCTCGGCCGCGTAACCCGGCACGACCGTGAACGATGTGTCACCCACGCGGGCGCCGGTCAGCGCAATGCTGCCCGAGGGACCCGCGCCCTGGCCGACCGCGGCCAGGATCTCGCGCATGGCGGTGGTGATGGCGGCCGGCGACTGCGCGTTGATGAACTTGCCGCGACCGTTGAGGGCGGCGTGCCAGATCTCGTCGACGGTGCTGGGCGCGTCGTCCTGACGGGGGCCCCAGGCCGGCGGGTTGGCATACGGGTCGGCGGTCGCGGCCGTATCAACGCCGTAGATGTCACCCCGTGCGCCGAGCGTGACCCCATAGAAGTTCATGTGCAGGTTGGGATTGCAGTCCACGCGCGGATCGGTGCTCGGGCAGGTCGCAGGCACCGGCACGCGGCCCGCCGGAAGGTCCGGGCGCAGGTTCTTGGTGTAGAACTCCGCGGCCAGGTCGGCGAGCGTGTTGCTGTGGGCATCGGCCAGCGGCGACGGGAAACCGCCGTCGGCGTTCTGTGGATCCGCGTTGGGACCACCACCGTTGCTGTAGCCGTCGGTGAAGAGCATGCCGGCGTTGCGCTGGCAGGCCAGCCGGACCGGCGCGCCTGCACCGGTGCGCTGGAACTGGGTGCCGATGTGGTCCACGGCGAAGCGGTTCGGCGTGCCACCCGCGGCCGGCAGCGCCAGCAGGTTGTCGTAGAGCTGGCTCTTCTCGGCGGCCGCCGCCATGTTGCGCATGTTGACCGCGACGCGATTGTTGATGGTGAAGAAGCCGACGTACATGTTGGTCACGTCCACCAGCGACCGCGTCATGCCGGCGATCATCGCGCGGTTGCGGTTGCCGTAGTAGGTGAACCAGTTGGCGAAGCTCTGGATGGCGGCGTCGTAATCCGCCGAGTTGGCATAGTTGCCCGGCTTGATCTCGTACTTGTACATGTCCACGCCGTTGCCGCCGGCGTTGGGCGACAGGATGCGGTTGGCCACGTTGAAACCCGCCGGCGCCGGGGTGTTGATGCCCAGGTAGAAGGACGCCGGGAAGTACTCGATGCCGACGTTGTCGCAGTTGGCGGTCGTGGTGAGGTCAGTGGTCTGGTAGGTCCAGTTGTTGAGCCGGAACGCCGTGGTGCCGAGGCCGCCGCAGCTCGCCCCGATGTAGTACCAGGTGCCCGCCGGCACCAACGTGCCGATCGGCAGGCGGAAGCGTTCGTCGTTCTCCGGGGTATCGCGCCGCGCACGACGCACGACCACGGTGGCGCAGGCACCGGAGATTTGCCGGTCGGCGGTCAGGGTGGCGAATGCGTTGCCGCTGGAGGGGAACGTCAAGTTGCCCGCCGTGGTGGCGCATGTCTGGTTGGTGTTCTCCACGTTGCGGATCTGCCAGCCCGCCTGGAGGTAGTCGCCCGCCGCCAGGGCGCCGCTGTAGTCCGTCACCGCATCGCCGTCGTCAACGCGGTCGCGATGGTTGGCCGTCATGTTGAAGGCGGGCGAGCCCGCGTTCCGGGGGTCGGCACGCGTGGCGGTGATGCTGGCCTGGGGGAACTCCGCACCGTTGCGGTCGATCCACGGCGGATACTCCGTGGCCGGATTGAAGTAGGACGCGTTGAACTCGGGGGATCGCGCGAAACCGTACATGGGCAGCGGCGGGATCGAGTAGCGATTGGTGCCGATCCGGTGCCCCGGATACGGCATGACGTGGTGGAAGTTGCAGACGCCGTTGGCGCCGGCGTTGGTGCGAAGCTCGTTGCTCGCATCGAAGAACGGGTTCGTGGTGCCGGTGCCGGTGCAGCCGTAGCCATCGCGACCCGGGAACAGCGTCTCGAAAGTCATCGAGCCGGAGTCGTCCACGGCCATGATGAAGGCGGGCGGCACCTGCTGGCCAAGCTGCAGCGGCGCCTGGGCCAGGGTGCCCTGCCCCTGTGCGGCGACTACGGCGCCGGGCGTGGAGAGGCCGGCGACCAGGGTCAGTACGGCGACGGAAAGGGGCAGCAGCGGAGTGCGATTCATTGTCATGTCAGGTCCCCTCAGGGGATGAAGATCGTGTCGATGACCGCTTCGGCGGTACGCTCGTCACCCACGTTGGCGACGTCGGTCGCGAACGCGGTGACCTGGAACTGCAGGTTGGTGTTCTCGCTTTCGGGGCGGACGCCAAGCGCCAGGCCGCCACCGGGCAGGCACTGGTCGATGCGCTGGACGAACGTGCCGTCGATCTCGCCGTTGTCGAGTTCATCCTCGGCCCACTCGGCGGCGTCGAAGCCGGCGCAACGCTCGTCGTCCGGATTGGCGGCCGCCGGCGCATTGGCGATGGCCATCTCGCGCTCGCGGTTGGCCGACTCGGAGTTCTGGAAGGCGATGTTGCTGGCGCGCCAGGCCGAGGCCATGCGCTCCTGCATGGAGGCCACCTGGACGCCGGCCACGCCCAGCAGGGTGAGCAGCAGCAGGAGGATCAGGGCCACGTACAGGACCACGCCGCGCTGGTGGCGCGGATGGCCGGACAGGCGGGGTTGCCGGATCGGATGCGAGGTCATGGCTTAGTTCCCGAACAGCCGGTTGCGGAGGGCGACGGTGTTTTCATAGGCCGCGCGCACGCGGCGGTCGTTGGGCGGCGTCACGGCCACGCCCAGCGAGCTGAAGGGATTGGCGCGGGCTTCGGCCTGTGCCTGGTTCGGGCTGCGCACCACGAAGCCGACCTGGGTAACGCCGACCAGGCGCCAGTTCGCGCGGGCCGCGGCATTGGCCACCGGGTCGCCGATGACGGCCGCGGTGCGCACGTCCTGGATGTAGCCGGTGGGACGGCCGTTGGCGACGCGGCTGACGCCGTACACCAGCTGCATGTTCTCGACGCCCTCCACCAGCTCTTCCTGCACGCAGCCGGCCGCAGTGGTGGTGGCGCGGCAGCGCATCAGGGCGGGCTCGCCGCTGGCACCGATGCCGATGTAATAGGCCACGCTCTCGGCGCGATGCAGGGTGGCGCGGCCCGGCTCGTAGATCTCGCGGAAGCCGATGGCGGCACCGGCATTGGTGGCCACGACCTGGTTGCCGGGCACCAGTGCGCGGTTGCCGGGGAAGATGGTGACGTTGGAGCAATCGGTGACGGCGAACAGGCCGGGCGCAGCGACGCCACTGGCCAGGATGGGCCAGCGCGCCGCGTCGAAGGTGATGGTCGGGGCCAGGCCCACGGTGATCGCGTCGATGGTGACGCTCTCGGGAACGATGTAGCGCAGCACCACCACGTCGCTGCCGGGTACCGCACGGGCGGCCAGGTCGGCCGGCAGCGCCGGGGTCCAGTTGCCGCCGGCGGCGGCGCCGGCGACGGCGGGAATGGCCGGCAGCGCGACCGCACCGCCCGGCGCGGTGCCGTTGGCCTCGTAGCCCTGCAGCGAGATGTGGAACCGCAGTGGCCAGGCCTGGGTGTCATAGGCGGCCTCGGTGCCGGCATTGGCATAGCTCAGGGTGAACTGGTTCGCGTTCTCCAGCAGGCGGGCCTGGTCATTGACGCAGCCGAAGTGGCCGGCCAGGCGCAGGTCGCGCTGCAGGACGTCCATGGCGAAGCGGCCGTTCTCCTGCGTGCGCGACAGGCCTTCCGCGGTGGCATAGGCGCTGCGGGAGGCGCCGAAAATCTGCACCAGGCCTGCCAGCAGGATGGTGCCGATGACCAGCGCGATCATCAGCTCGACCAGGGAGAATCCCCGGTGGGCGGCAGTGTGGCGGCTCATAGCGTGGTCACCAGTTCGAATACGGCCTGTTGGTCGGCGGCATTGGCTTCCCAGCGGGCATCCGTCCAGCGGATGCGCACGGTGGCCACGTCTCCGTTGACGCTGATCTGGGATTCGCCACCGGGCAGCTGCTGGCTGACCTGGCAGTGCCAGCGGGCGATGTTCGGGCCCGGATCGAAGGTGGCGGCGATGGCGCAGGCATTGGGGGTGCCGCCGCTGACGTAGCCGGCCTCGGCGTAGGTTCGCTTCAGCAAGCGGTTGGCGCGCACCAGGTCGAGCACCTCGTAGCTGAGGTTGGTGGCCACGGTGCGGTGGTTGGCACTCTGGGTGAAACGCAGGTTCATCGTCTGCAGCAGGGCCAGGCCCAGCAGGCCGAAGGCCAGGACGACGACGGCGATGAGCACCTCGAGCAGGGACACGCCGCGCTGGCGATTACGGGGCACGGGGCGATGGGTCGCGCGAATCATGGGGGTCTCCATCGGGGAGGTCACGGGCAGGTGCCGCCGGCCACGCGGACCTGGCCCGAGGCGTTGATGTTCAGGGTGCGCAGGTAGGGCTGGCCGGTAGTGCAGGCGGTCGATCGCACGGTCATGGCGGCGGGACCCACGGCGCGGCGGCCGCGGTTGTCGAAGACAATCTCGGTGCCGGCGGCGGCGATGTCGACGCCAACGGGCTCCTGCACGTGCCGGATGACGATATCCACGGTGTCATCGACGCGCTGGGCCACGATCCAGCCCTGGTTCCAGCCGCCCGAGCAGGTCAGGCCGTCGGTGCTGGGGCACAGCACCACGTCGCGGTTTCCCAGGGGCGAGACGTTGCGGCGGATGGCCTCGGTACGGGCCAGGGACAGGCTGGCCACCATCTCGTTGGTCTGGGTGGCCACCCGGTTCGAGCGGATAAGCTGCTGGAAGTTGGGCAGCGCCACCAGCGAGACGATGGCGACGATCGCGATCACGACCATCAGCTCGATGAGGGTGAAGCCCCGTGCGAGCGGTTTTGCGGTGGCGCCGGCCATACGGTTTGTCCCCAACCTAGGATGGCCGGAGCATAGCAGCGGCCACCGGCCACCGGCGGGACGGGCCGACGACCGGCCCACCGGGGCGGATGAACGCGGTCCGGGGCCTCGGCAGGGCCGCCGCCCTCCCCCGGGCCTCAGCCGCCCAGGACCTGGTAGCAGGGCTTGTAGCTGCCGCTGATCTTCATGCGGCGCTGGGCAACGAAGGCCTTCAGCAGGCCGTCCAGCGCCCGCATGATCTCCTTGTCGCCGTCGATGATGTACGGGCCGTGGCGCTCGATCTCGCGCATGCCCTCTTCCTTGACGTTGCCGGCGACGATGCCCGAGAAGGCGCGGCGCAGGTCGGCGGCCAGCAGGTGCGGCGGCTGTTCGCGGTGCAGCTTGAGGCCGGCCATTGCGGCATGCGTCGGCGGGAACGGGCGCTGGAATTCCTCGGGCAGGTGCAGCGACCAGTTGAAGAAGAACGCGTCCTGCTCCTTCAGGCGGTGCTCGCGCACCTTGCGGATGCCCTCGCGCATCACCTTGGCCACTTCGGCGGCGTTGTCGACGATGATGCGGTAGCGCGAGGTGGCGGCCTCGCCCAGGGTCAGGCGCAGGAACTGGTCGATCTGCTCGAAGTACGCGGCGGACTCTGCCGGGCCGGTGAAGATCAGCGGGAACGGCAGGTCCGCATTCGCCGGATGCAGCAGCACGCCCAGCAGGTACAGGATTTCCTCCGCCGTGCCGACGCCGCCGGGGAACACGATGATGCCGTGGCCGAGGCGCACGAAGGCTTCGAGGCGCTTCTCGATGTCCGGCATGATCACCAGGTGGTTCACGATCGGGTTCGGCGACTCGGCGGCGATGATGCCGGGCTCGGTGATGCCGATGTAACGCGGACGGCTCTGGCGCTGCTTAGCGTGGGCGATGGTGGCGCCCTTCATCGGGCCCTTCATCGCGCCCGGGCCGCAGCCGGTGCAGATGTCGAGGCCGCGCAGGCCGAGCTGGTAGCCGACCTTCTTGGTGTACAGGTATTCGTCGCGGCCGATCGAGTGGCCGCCCCAGCACACGACCAGGCTCGGGTTCTGGTACGAGCGCATCACGCGGGCGTTGCGCAGGATCTCGAACACGGCGCTGGTCATGCCGGGGCCGGTGTCGAGGTCGAACTTGGTGCTGCCGCTCACCTCGATCGCGTTGTAGGCGATGTCGCGCACCACGGCGAACAGGTTCTCGGCGATGCCGCGGATGATCTCGCCGTCCACGAAGGCGGTGGCCGGCGCGGCCTTGAGCTCGATCTTGATGCCGCGGTCCTGCTGCTGCACCTCGATGTCGAAGTCGGGGTAGCGCAGCGAGGCGGCGCGCGGGTCGTCGGAGTCGCTGTCGGTGGTCAGCACCGCCAGCGCGCAGCGGCGCAGCAGTTCGCGTAGTCCTCCGGTAGAAGCGTCGGCGAGGCGGGCGACTTCGTCGCGGGAAAGGATGTCCAGGCCACCGCGCGGGGAAATGCGGGTGTTGACGGTGGCGGGAAGGTCTTGCTGCTCGGTCATGGGGCTGGCTTTGGTCTGTCGTCGTCTTTGGACCGCCGACTCTACCACCGGCCGGCGGCACAAAAGGAAACGGCCGGCGGTTTCCCGCCGGCCGTTCCCGGTTACCTTGCCGCCGCTATCAGAACTCGTAGCGGACGGTGAACTGCGCGGCCCACTGCGACTCGCCGCGGTTCTGGCGGACGGTGAAGTCGTCGAGGGCGCCCTGGTTCACGCCATAGACGTAGCGGCCGTCCTCGGTCAGGCCCAGGCTCTCGACGAAGGCGCGCGACAGGCCACCCTGCGACTGGAAGCCGATTTCCTCGATGCGGCCCCAGTCCTTGTTCAGGAGGTTGCCGAAGTTGAGGATGTCGAGCGCGATGACCGTCTTGTTGCCCTTGAAGAAGCCCGGGAGCTCCTGGCTGATGCGGACGTCGAAGGTGTTGGTCCAGTCGGCGAACGAGGAGTTGCGCTCGACCACGCCACCGGCGAAGCGGTTCAGGCCATTGGCATTGACGATGTCCCAGAACAGGCGCTCTTCGTCGATGCTGCTGCCGCTGCCGTTGACGTCGCGGAACACCACGTCACCCGAACCGAACGCAGTCGGGATGTACATCAGGTCGTTGATGTTGCCGTCGCCATTGAGGTCGTTGTCGAAGTTCCAGCTGTACGGGCGGCCGCTGCGGCCTTCGTAGAAGACGCCGACGCGGGTCTTGTAGTCGCCGAAGAAGGCGCGGCTCCAGTTGACCTGGCCCAGGAAGCGGTCCTTCACGAGGTAGGTCGAGTTGGCCTCGACTTCCTCGTTGGTCTGGAAGACCGAGACCGAGTTCCAGTTCGAGTTCGACACCGACGAGGTCAGCGGGCTGACTTCGGTGGCCTCGGTGTACGAGTAGCCGAAGCTCCAGCTGATCTCGTCGTTGAACGCGCCGCTGACGGTCAGCGACAGGTTCTCGCCGCCGCCCTTGCCGGTCTTCTCCGCCACCAGGACGTTGTTGAAGCCCGGGTTGTTCAGGGCGCGCGAACGGAAGCCGGCGCAGGAAGTGGCGCCGTCGATGCCGGTGCCGCTGGTGATCGAGCCGCCGTTGTTGTTCCAGCAGGCGGTGCGCAGGCCCTGCGGGGTGTAGAACAGGTTGCGGCCGTCGGTGCCGACCGCGGTCGGGTTGCCGATGTTCAGGTGGCGGTAGTAGATGCCGCTCTCGACTTCCGTGCGGATGTACTCAGCCGACACCACCCAGCCCCACGGCAGTTCGTGGTCGAAGGCCAGGTTCATCTTCCAGACCGACGGCTGCTCCAGGTCCGGCGACAGGAAGTCGACGTTCGGGGCCGGGGTGGCGCCCGCGAAGCCGGTCGGCTGCGCGTTCGGGTCCGGGTTGAACAGGCCGTCGGTGGTGGGGCAGGCCGCGAAGCCGGAGATGCCGCAGCCGATGACCGCCGTGGTCAGGCCGGTGTTCGAATACGGGTTGGACAGCCAGACGTTGGCCGCCGCGCCCTCGAACAGGCCGTAACCGCCGCGCAGCTGGGTCGGGCGATCGGCGTCGAAGGTGTAGTTGAAGCCGACGCGCGGCTGGAACAGCTCGTTGCCGTCCAGGGTCTGGCTGTTGCGCAGGCCGAAGCCGCCGCTGGCGCGAGTGGTGGTGCCAACCCACGGGGTGGTGTTGCCGGCGATGCTGCCGTTGACCACGGCCGCGGCGGCCGCGGTGTTGAGGATCGGGCTGGTGCCCATGGACTTGCGGTCGACGCGGACGCCGGCCATCAGGGTCAGGTTGTAGTTGACCGCCCAGGTGTCCTGCAGGAACAGGCCGAGGTTCTGGTAGTCCCACTGGGCGACGCCGTCGTTGAGGTCGAAGCCCGGCAGGCCGACCTGCACCGAGTAGCTGGTCGGCCGGCCGCGGCGGAAGTTCTCGAGCACGGCGGCTTCGTTCTGCGCGCGGGTGATCGTGTTGCAGTTGACGGCGCCGGCGATCAGCGGGTCGGTGTAGAAGCCGGCGGGGCCGTTGATGCAGGCGAAGGTGTAGTTGCCGTTCACGTCCTGCAGGAAGGCGTTGTAGACGTCGTTGTCGTCGTAGTCGAAGCCGAACTTGACCTCGTGGTCACCCAGGAACCAGTTCGCCGCGGCGTAGTAGTTCCAGGTCTCGGTGGCCAGATCGTTGAAGTGGCGGCTGCGCTCGGTGCCGAACACCAGGCCCGAGTTGACGTTGGCGACCGACGGCGAGCCGGCCGGCAGCGGACGCGCGAAGTTCAGGCGGATCTGCGGCAGGAACGAGTTGTTGGCCGGGGCGCTGGCGTAGTCGCGGTAGGACACCTTCAGCTCGGTCGAGAAGTTCTCGGTCCAGTCGGAGAACACTTCGCCGACGTAGGTCTCGATGACCTTGTTCTGGTCGTACCAGTGCGAGCTCAGCGAGATGGCGTTGTCGAAGTTGGTCGGGAACAGCGGCTCGCTCTGCTCGGTCTTGCTCCAGCGCAGGCTGGCGCGGTGGTTCTCCGAGAGGTTGGCGTCGATCTTGATCAGGCTGTCCTCGACGGCCAGCAGCGACTCGGTGGCGTCCACTTCACCCGCGTCGAAGCCCCAGGTGCCCGAGGCGATGCCCTGGGCGCCGGTGATGGCGCTCGGGGTGATGGCGACGTTGGTGCGGCCGCTGCCGAGCGGGCCGAAGTTGAGCGCGTTGCGCGAGCTCTCCAGCTCCTCGTAGGAGGCGAAGAAGAACAGGCGGTCCTTGATCAGCGGGCCACCGAAGGTGAAGCCCTTGGTGTCCTCATCGAACGCCGGCGGGTCGAAGTAGCTGTCGGTGGTGCGGTTGTAGCGGTCGCCGGCCAGGCTGTCGTCGCGGTAGACGTAGTACACCGAGCCCTTGAACTCGTTGGTGCCCGACTTGGTCACGGCGTTGATGTTGGCGCCGGTGTAGCCCTTCTGGGTCACGTCGTAGTTGGCGATGTTGACCTGCACGGACTCGATCGCGTCGATCGAAATCGGCTGCTTCAGGGTCGGCAGGTTGTTGGCCTCGAGGCCGAAGGTGTCGTTGGTGGTGACGCCGTCGATGGTGATCGAGTTGAAGCGGACGTTCTGGCCGCCGGCCGAGATCTCACCGCGCTCCTTGTCGGTCTGCGACAGGCGCGGGTCGAGGCGGGCGTAGTCCTGCAGGTTGCGCTGGATCGAGGCCAGGCCGGTGAGCTGGTCGCTGCTGACCGAGGTGCCGGCGCCCATGGCGGTCGAGCTGAAGATCTCGGAGGTCACGGCGGTGCCGGTGACTTCGACGACGCCGAGGGTGGTCGGGTCCTGGCCCAGGGTGGCATCGAACGAGGTGGTGTCGGCGAGCTGCAGGTAGACGCCCTCGCGCACTTCGGTGACGCCGTCCTTGACGATGGTGATCGTGTACGGACCGCCGACGCGCAGGCCGCGCGAGCCGTAGCGGCCCTCGCTGTTGGTGACGGCCGTGCTGGTGGTGCCCGAGGGCACGTGCAGGATGGTCACCTGGGCGCCAGCCACCGGCTGGGATTCGGCGTTGACGATGCGGCCGCCGATGTTGGCCGTGGTGTTCTGGGCGAACGACGGCGCCGCGGCGAGCGCGATGGCCAGGCCGAGGGAGAGCTTCGACAGCCGAACCCGGTTGCGATTGGTCATGGTTTTTAACCCTGAGTTTATGAGTGACTAAGAGGGAGTTGCGGCATCCCGCCGCGGCGCCTGACGGGCCAGGCGCCTGTATTCCTTGAAATCGCTTGCCAGGTTGGGTGTCCCCTGCGGACCCGGGCAATAACAAGAGTTTAACACGGTACCCCGGTCACATGTCATTCAGGTGACAGAATCGCTTAGCGGGTGAGCGGGCCCGCCAGACGCGAGGCCCAGCCCCGGGGCGACGCCGTCAGCCGGCGGCGCGGGGCGCGAAGACCTGGCCCCGCCAGGCGGCGCCAGCCGGGGACAGCAGGTGGACGCAGGCCGGGGCGTAGGCCGCCGGGGCGGGCACCCTCAGCTGGGCCTCGTCGGCGTAGGCCCGGGCCCGCAAGTCGGTTCGCATCGGGCCGGGCTCGAGGGCGCTGACCCGGACCGGGGTGGCGTCGGTCTCGGCGCTGAGCTGGCGGACCAGGGCCACCAGGGCCTGCTTGGCCAGGCCGTACGGACCCCAGTAGGCCTTGCCGACCCGGGCCGGGTCGTCGGTGACGAACACCACCGCGCTGTCCCCGGCCTTGCGCAGCCAGGGCAGGCAGGCCTGGGTCAGCAGCCAGGGTGCGGTCAGGTTCACGTGCAGGCTGCGGACGAAATCCTCGGGCGGGGTGGCCTCGAGCGGGGCCAGGCCCTTGAACTCGGCCGCGCAGTGCAGCAGGCCGTGCAGGCCGCCCAGCTCGCCGGCGATGCGGGCGGCGAGTTCGGCGTAATCGGAAGGATCGGCACCGGCCAGGTCGACCGGGTACAGCGCCGGCTCCGGACCCAGCGCCTTCACGGCATCGTAGACCCGGTTGAGCTTCGGCACCTTGCGGCCGAGCAGCACCACCGTGGCGCCGGCGCGGGCACAGGCCTTCGCGGCCTCGGCGCCCAGTCCGCCGTGGGCGCCGGTCACCAGCACCGTGCGGCCGGCCAGGGCCTGGTCGGCCAAGGCCGGGATCGGCGGCGCAGCCGGACTCATGCCGGCTTCTGGGCCTCGGAGACCATGCGCGCGAGCTCGCCGCTGTCGAGCAGCTCGACGGTGATGTCGCAGCCGCCGATCAGCTCGCCGTTGATGAAGAGCTGGGGGAAGGTCGGCCAGTCGGAGTAGCGCGGCAGGTTGGCGCGGATCTCCGGGTCCTCGAGCACGTTGATGCTGTGGAAGCGCGCGGCGCCGGCGTTCTTCAGCGCCTGCACCGAGCGGCTGGAAAAGCCGCACATCGGGAACTGCGGCGTGCCCTTCATGAAGAGCACGATCGGGTGGCCTTCGACCTCGGCCTTGATACGGTCCATGACGCTCATGTGAAGCTCCGTTCCATCGGCGGGCCCGGGACGGGCGCGCGAAGGGCTAGAATTATACGGCCAACGCGCCGCCCGCCGGCGCCCCGCCCACACGAACGGAGAATTCCCCCATGGCCATCGAACTGCCCGCCCTGCCCTACGACCGCACCGCCCTCGAGCCGCACATCTCGGGCGAGACGATCGACTTCCACTACGGCAAGCACCACCAGGCCTACGTGACCAACCTCAACAACCAGATCAAGGGCACCGAGTTCGAGGGCATGGACCTGGAAGCCATCGTGCGCAAGGCGCAGGGCGGCATGTTCAACAACGCCGCCCAGGTCTGGAACCACACCTTCTACTGGAACTGCCTCAAGCCCAACGGCGGCGGCGAGCCGACCGGCAAGCTGGCCGAAGCCATCAACAAGGCCTTCGGTTCGTTCGCGGCGTTCAAGGAGCAGTTCACCCAGACCGCGCTGACCACCTTCGGCTCCGGCTGGGCCTGGCTGGTGCAGCGTCCGGATGGTTCGCTGGCCCTGGTCAGCACGCCGAACGCGGCCACCCCGCTTACCGGCACCGACACCGCCCTGCTCACCTGCGACGTCTGGGAGCACGCGTACTACGTCGACTACCGCAACGCCCGCCCGAAGTACGTCGAGGCCTTCTGGAACCTGGTGAACTGGGACTTCGTCGCCGGCAACATGGCCTGATGCCCGGGATGCCCCTGCTCGCCATCGCCAACCTGACCTGCAGCCATGCGGGTCAGCCGGCGGTGCGCGGGCTGGGGCTGTCGCTGCAGCCCGGTGAACTCGGCTGCCTGCTGGGGCCCAGCGGCTGCGGCAAGACCACGCTGCTGCGCACCATCTCCGGCTTCCACGCGCCGGACGCGGGCACGCTGTCGCTTCGTGGCAAGGATGCGCGGGCGCTGCCGCCCGAGAAGCGGGGCCTGGGCTTCGTGTTCCAGGACCTCGCACTGTTTCCCCACCTCACGGTCGCCGACAACGTCGGGTTCGGGCTGCACGGCCTGGCGCGCGAACTTCGCCAGCCGCGGGTCATCGAAACGCTGTCACTGATCGGCCTGGATGGCCTCGCGGATCGCTATCCGCACGAGCTTTCCGGCGGCCAGCAGCAGCGCGTGGCGCTGGCCCGCTCGCTGGCGCCGCGGCCCGACCTGCTGCTGCTCGACGAGCCCTTCTCCAGCCTCGACGCCGACCTGCGCGGTCGCCTGCGCGACGACCTGCGCGCCGTGCTCAAGCGCCTCGGCATCGCCGCGCTGCTGGTCACGCACGACCAGGAGGAGGCCTTCGCCTTCGCCGACACCGTGGGCGTGATGCAGGCAGGCGTGCTGCTGCAGTGGGCGCCGGGCTTCGAGCTCTACCACCGGCCGGCCACGCCCTTCGTCGCGTCGTTCGTGGGCGAGGGGCGTTTCCTCGAGGCGCGGGTGCTGGAAGGCAACCGCGTGGCCACCGCGCTTGGGGACCTGCCGGTCGCGACCCCCCTGCCCTACGCGGTCGGCAGCGGCGTGCGGGTGCTGCTGCGTCCCGACGACCTGATGCCCAGCGACGAAGAAGGCATTGAATGCGTGGTGCGCTCGGTCGCGTTCCGCGGCGCCGAATCGCTGCACACCCTGGTGCTGGCCGACGGAACCGCGCTCACCGCACTGTTTCCCAGCCACCAGCAGCGCGAGCCCGGCCAGCGCGTACGCGTGAAGCCCGACCTCGCCCACGTCGTCGTCTTTCCCGCCGCCGATTGACCTGCTTCTGTAGGAGGGACTTCAGTCCCGAAGTTTCTCGAAGGGCTTCGGGACTGAAGTCCCTCCTACAAGCGTCGGTCAGCGCAGGCGCGCGAGCACCGGGGCGACCTGCGCCTCGCGGCCGAGGGCGCGGCCTACGCGCTCCAGCGATTCCGCCAGCTCCGCCGTCGTGTCGGCGCGCAGCGTGGCGTGGCCGACCTTGCGGCCCTGGCGCGGGGACTTGCCGTAGTCGTGCCAATGGCCGCCGGCTTCCGACAACACGGGCAGCGCGGCCGGCATCGCGCCGATCCAGTTCAGCATGACGCTGTGGCCGACGGCGCGGGTGCTGCCCAGCGGCAGGCCCAGCACGGCGCGCAGGTGGTTCTCGAACTGCGAGGTCTCGGCGCCCTCGATGGTCCAGTGGCCGGAGTTGTGCACGCGCGGCGCCATCTCGTTGGCCAGCAGCACGCCGTCGCGCAAGAACAGCTCGAGCGCGAACACGCCGACGTAATCCAGCGCCTCGGCGACCTTGCGCGCCGCGGCCAGTGCCTGCGCCTGCAGCGCCTGGTCGACCTGCGCCGGCGCCAGGCTGGCGGAGAGGATGCCGGACTCGTGCCAGTTCTCGGTCAGCGGCCAGGCGCGCAGCTCGCCGTCGCGACCGCGCGCGGCCACCACCGACAGCTCGCGCTGGAAGGCGACGAAGCCCTCGAGGATCAGGCCGACGGTGGCGGCCTGCGCGCCCAGCGCCTCCCAGGCGGCATCGGCATCGGCCGGCGACTTGATGCGGAACTGGCCCTTGCCGTCGTAGCCAAGGCGGCGGGTCTTGAGGATGCAGGGCGTGCCGACCCGTGCCAGCGCGGCCTCGAGGCCTTCACGCGAATCCACCGCGGCGAACTCTGGCACCGGGATGCCCAGCTCACGGAACAGTGACTTCTCCGCCATCCGGTCCTGGGCCACGGCGAGCGCGCGCGGGCTGGGGAACACCGGGACGCGCGTGGCCAGCCACTCGGCGCTCTCGGCGGGCACGTTCTCGAAATCGAAGGTCGCGACATCGACCTGGTCGGCGAAGGACGCCAGCGCGGCCTGGTCGCGGTAGTCGGCCTGCAGCATCGGCGCGAACTGGGCGGCGCAGGCGTCGGGGGCGGAGTCGAGCACCAGGAAGCGCAGGCCCAGCGGCGCGCCCGACAGGGCCAGCATGCGGGCCAGCTGCCCGCCGCCGAGGATGCCGACGGTGGTCACGGCTGCCGCGGGTCCGGGTGGTCGAGCACGTCGCCGGTCTGCTTCGCGCGGAAGGCGTCGAGCGCCGCACGCACGTCGGCGTGGTCCGGGGCCAGCATCGCCGCGGCGAACAGGCCGGCATTGGCGGCGCCCGCGGCACCGATGGCGAAGGTGGCCACGGGCACGCCGGCCGGCATCTGCACGATGGACAGCAGCGAATCGAGGCCGTTGAGCGCCTTGCTCTGCACCGGCACGCCCAGCACCGGCACCGGCGTCATGGCCGCCAGCATGCCCGGCAGGTGGGCCGCGCCGCCGGCGCCGGCGATGATCGCGCGCAGGCCGCGGGCCGACGCCGACTTCGCGTACTCGACCAGCAGGTCCGGGGTGCGGTGCGCCGAAACCACGCGCACCTCGTGCGGCACGCCCAGCTGCTCGAGCCGCGCGACCGCGTGCTGCATCGTGTCCCAGTCGGACCGGGAACCCATGACGACCCCGACGCGCGGGGCAACGTTGGCTTGGTTCATGGCAGGCCGCTTCGGCAAAACGCTATTCTAGACCCAAGCCTCCGCCGGACACAGCCGCCCCATGGACCGCAAGCTCCTCGACATCCTCTGCTGCCCGACCAGCAAGCAACCGCTGGCCCTGCTGGGCAGCGCCGAACTGGCCGCCCTCAACGCCGCCATCGCCGCCGGTGCCGTCACCCGCGCCGACGGCAGCCCGCAGGCCGAGCCATTGGCCGAGGGCCTGGTCACCCGCGACCGCAAGCAGGTCTACCGGGTCGAGGACGGCATCCCGGTGCTGCTGGCCGACGAAGCGCTGGCCACTGCCCAGGTCGCCGACTTCCCGCGCTGATGGCCGCCCTGCCGACGCCGCCCCCGGCCGATGCGATCGCGGCCGACGTGGCCCGCGCCCTGGCCGAGGACATCGGCCCGGGCGACGCCACCGCCGAGCTGCTGCCCGACGTCCCGGCCCGCGCCTTCGTGATGGCGAAAGAGGCCGGCGTGATCGCCGGCCGGCCCTGGTTCGACGCCTGCTTCCGCGCACTCGACCCGGCCGCGGTGCTCGACTGGCGCGTCGCCGAGGGCGACCCGGTCGCCGCCGGCACCGTGGTCGTCGTGATCCACGCGCGCACCCGCGCCCTGGTCAGCGCCGAGCGACCCGCCCTGAATTTCCTGCAGACGCTCAGCGCCACGGCCACCGCCACCGCGCGCTACGTGGCCGAAGTGGCCGGCACCCGCACCCGCATCCTCGACACCCGCAAGACCCTGCCCGGCCTGCGCCTGGCGCAGAAGTACGCGGTGCGCGCCGGCGGCGGCATGAACCACCGCATCGGCCTGTTCGACGCGGTGATGCTCAAGGAAAACCATATCCACGCGGCCGGCTCGATCGCCGCCGCGGCCGCCGCCGCGCGCGCCAGGCACCCGACGCTGCCGCTGATCATCGAAGTGGAAACCCTGGACGAACTCGACCAGGCCCTGGCCACCGGCTGCGACCGCATCCTGGTGGACGACTTCAGCGAGGCCGACCTGCGCGAGGCGGTGGCCCGCGCCGCGGGCCGCACGCCGCTGGAGGTCTCGGGTGGCGTGACCGGCGAGCGCCTGCGGGCGATCGCCGCCACCGGCGTGGACTTCGTCTCGGTGGGCGCGCTGACCAAGCACGTGCAGGCGCTGGATCTCTCCCTGCGCCTGGGCGACCCGCCGGCCTGAGGCCGGCGCCGCGACTCAACCGCGGCCGAGCACCAGGGCCACGATCACCAGCACCGCCGCGGCGGTGAGCATGATCGGCACCCACTTGCTGACCGCGGCGGGCTGCGGCGGCGGCACCGGGTCGGTCTGCTGCATGCGGCTGGTTTGCTGCGCCATTTCCATGCCGGGCGCGACCACGATGAAGCGCACGGCGTCCAGGCGCAGTTCGTCGCCCGGGCTCAGGAAGCCCTGCTGCACGCGGCGGTTGTTGATATAGGTGCCGTTGGACGACCCCAGGTCCTCGACCGACAGGCCATCGCCGGCGGGCTTGACCAGCGCATGCCGGCGCGAGATTTCTTCGGCGGCCACGGAGATGTCGGCCTCGGGGGCACGGCCGATGACGACCGGCCCGGCCACCGGGAATACCTTGCCGAACACCGCGCCGGACACGCCGCGCAGCACGTACTTGGGCACCGCCATGCGCACGCGGGTGGCGCCGGTGTCTTCTTCCGACCCCGGCACGACGCCCGGCGCGGGCGCGCTGCGCGCCGGCTCCACCACCGCGAACTTGGCCACGATGCCGCCGATGCCGATCTGGTCGCCGCCGCGCAGCGCCATGATGTCGGCGACCGGCTTGCCGTTGACCGAAACCGGGCCACCGCCCTGGGGCACCTGCAGGTTCGCGCCCGTGCCGGTGACGTGGATTTCACAGTGCAGCGCGCGGATGCCTTCTTCGGCCAGGACCACCGCGCCTTCCGGTGCCGAACCGATCTTGTTCACGCCGGCGCTGAGCAGCACCTGGCCATGTTCGCCATTGGGAAACACCAGCTTCATCTTCGCTCTCCTGCGAATCGGCGATGGCCCGGGCGGGCGGCGTCCGGGCCTATCTTAGCCATGCCCGGCCAAACAAGGCAGGGGGTGCGCTTGCGGCCGGGCATCGCCGTCCCCACACTGCTGCCATGCTCGGCACACTGATACTGATGCTTCTCGCGATAGCGGCACTTGCGTTCTGGTTCGCCGGGCGCGCCGCCGCTGAAACCGCCACCCATTACGGCCGCCAGGCCTGCAGCCGGGCGGGCGTGGTCTGGCTCGACCAGAGCGTGCACCTGCTGTCCATGCGGCCGCGCCGCGGCGGCGACGGCTGGATCGGGATGGAGCGCCAGTACGGCTTCGAATACTCGATCAACGGCGACGACCGCCACGCCGGTCGCATCGTGCTGCACGGCCGGCGACTGAGATCCCTGATGGGGCCGATGCCGCCGCACGACGCCCTGCCCTGAAGCGGCCTTACTTGACCACGCGCAGGTGGCTGCGCCGCGGCGAATCGCCGCCCGCGTCGGGACCCGACGGTGGTTCCGGCGAATCTTCCGGCAGCATCGCGCCATCCTCGGGCAGCATCATCCCCTGCCCGGTTTCCTGCGCGTAGATCGCCAGCACCGCGCCCACCGGCACCAGCACCGACTGGCTGACGCCGCCGAAGCGCGCCATGAAGCGCACTTCGCGGTTGTCGATCACCAGGTGCGCCACCGCGCGCGGCGCGATGTTGAGCACCACGCGGCCATCCTTCACCACCGAGGCCGGCACCTGCACGCCCTCGCGCGCCGCATCCACCAGCAGGTAAGGCGTCATGCCGTTGTCGCAGATCCACTCGTTCAACGCCCGAAGCAGGTAGGGGCGGTTGGAACCCATCGGCTTGGCGGCCTCGGTCATTGAGGCAGCTCGCGCAGGGATTTTTCCTCGGGGGTGAGGCTGCGCAGGTAGGCCGGGTTGCGGAAGATGCGCATGCCGTAGTCCTCGATCAGCTTGGCTTCCTTGGGCAGCACGATCCCCAGCGCCGGCAGGCGCCAGATGATGGGCGCGATGGCGCAGTCGGCCAGGCTCATCTCGGGATTGAGGAAGAACTTGGAGGCCTTGAACAGCGGCAGCGCGGCGAGCAGCAGCTCCTTGAGCCGCTTTCGGCCGGCGTCGGCCTGGGCCTTGTTGCCGTTCTGGATCGCCTGCACGTGCGGCACCCAGTCGTGCTCCAGCCGCAGCATCGCCAGGCGCAGGCGGGCGCGCGACAGCGGGTCGACCGGCATCAGCGGCGGGTGCGGGTAGCGTTCGTCCAGGTACTCCGACACCACCGAGGCGGCGTAGAGCACCAGGTCGCGGTCCACGAGAGTCGGGACGGAATGGTAGGGATTGAGGTCCACCAGGTCTTCGGGCGGATTGCCCGGGTCGACCGGCACCAGTTCGTAGGTGACGCCCTTGGCCGCCAGCACCAGCCGGACGCGGTGGCAAACCACGCAGTCACGGGCTGAAAACAGCGTCAGGGCGTTGCGGATGCGCGGGCTGGCAGCCATCGGGTTCCCCTCTCGCGGTGCCGCCGGCCCCTCTGCCAACGGTCATCGGAAGCCCTAACCCTGCCCGAAACGGCCCGCCCGCCGCAAGACTTTGCCCCCCTGGGACGGCAAAAGGCCGCCCGGAGGCGGCCTTTCGGGGGACAGCCTGGCCGGGGGTCAGTGCACGTCGCGCCAGTACTCGACCTTCAGCAGGTAGGCGATGAAGGTGAAGAAGGCCAGGAACAGCACCACCCACACGCCCACCGACTCGCGCTTGAGCGCGGCCGGCTCGGCCACGTACTGCAGGAAGGCGCTGATGTCGCGCGCCACCTGGTCGTAGGCCTTGGCATCGAGGCGGCCGGGCTGCACCAGCTCGAGGCGGGCGACGTGCGGCTGGCCGTCGGCGCCCTGCTCGTAGACCGGGCGCTGGATGCCCTGCATCTCCCAGAGCACGTGCGGCATCGAGGCGTTGGGGAACACGGTGTTGTTCCAGCCCATCGGGCGGGCTTCGTCGATATAGAAGCCCTTGAGGTAGCTGTAGATCCAGTCCGGGCCGCCGAGGCGGGCGCGGGCGGTGAGGCTGAGGTCCGGCGGTGCCTTGCCGAACCAGGCGTTGCCGTCGCCAGCGTTGATGCCGGTGTTGATGTTCTCGCCGATCTTGGCGTTGGCCGGCATCAGGTGCTGTTCCACCAGCTCCGGGCTCAGGCCCAGGTCTTCCGCGATCCGCGAGTAGCGGTGCAGCGACAGGGCGTGGCAGCCGGCGCAGTAGTTCATGTACAGGCCGGCGCCGCGCTGCAGGGAGGCGCGGTCGCTGAGGTCGGTGCCCGAGGACTCCAGCGGGCCGGCGCTGGCCGCCAGGCCAAGCGCGGGCGCGAAGGCCAGCAGGAGGGCGAAGAGACGCAGCTTAGTCATGCTCGGGCACCCGCTCGGGAACGGCCTTGGTCTGGCCCATCGCGGACCAGATCGGCATCAGGAGGAAGAAGGCGAAGTAGTAGGCGGTCAGGACCTGGGCCACCAGCTTCTGGGTGTCGGAACCGGTCTGCGCGCCCAGCCAGCCCAGGATCACGAAGGCCACCACGAACAGGGTGATCAGGATCTTGTGCAGCATCGGGCGGTAGCGGATGGACTTGACCTTGCAGCGGTCGAGCCACGGCAGCGCGAACAGGATCAGGGTGGCGCCGCCCATCACGATCACGCCGAACAGCTTGTCGGGGATCGCGCGCAGCATCGCGTAGAAGGGCGTGAAGTACCACACCGGCTTGATGTGCGCCGGGGTCACCAGCGGGTCGGCCTCGATGAAGTTGTCCCACTCGAGGAACCAGCCGCCCATGGTGGGCGCGAAGAACACGATGAAGGCGAACAGGATCAGGAAGAAGCCGGCGCCGAACAGGTCCTTCACCGTGTAGTACGGGTGGAAGGGGATGCCGTCCTTGGGGATGCCGGTTTCCTTGTCCTTGACCTTCTTGATGTCCACGCCTTCCGGGTTGTTGGAACCCACCTCGTGCAGCGCACCCAGGTGCAGCACCACCAGCAGCAGCAGGACCAGCGGCAGCGCGATCACGTGCAGGGCGAAGAAGCGGTTCAGCGTGGCGTCGGCGACCAGGTAATCGCCGCGGATCCACTCGGTGAGGCCGTTGCCGACCACCGGGATGGCGCCGAACAGGTTGATGATCACCTGCGCGCCCCAGTAGGACATCTGGCCCCAGGGCAGCACGTAGCCCATGAAGGCCTCGGCCATCAGGACCAGGAAGATCATCACGCCCAGCACCCAGACCAGCTCGCGCGGCTTCTGGTACGAGCCGTACACCAGGCCGCGGAACATGTGCAGGTACACCACCACGAAGAACAGGGAGGCGCCGGTGCTGTGCATGTAGCGGATCAGCCAGCCCCACTCGACGTCGCGCATGATGTACTCGACCGAGGCGAAGGCCTCGGCCGCGGACGGCTTGTAGTGCATCGTCAGGAAGATGCCGGTGACGATCTGGTTGACCAGCACCAGGATGGCCAGCGAGCCGAAGTAGTACCAGAGGTTGAAGTTCTTCGGAGCGTAGTACTCCGACATGTGCTTCTTGTAAGCCGGGATGAGGCCCGGCGTGCGGTCGTTGAACCAGCCCGTGACCGATGCGACCGTGCGGTTGATGACGTTGGCCATTACGCGGCTCCTTCCGGCGGAACACCAACGATGACGCGGGTGTCGTCAACGAAGTGGTAAGGCGGCACCTCGAGGTTCGACGGGGCCGGCACGCCCTGGTAGACGCGGCCCGCGAGGTCGAAGCGCGAGTTGTGGCACGGGCAGTAGAAGCCGCCCTGCCACTCGCTGTCGAAGGCCTGCGGCTGCAGCTCGGGCACGTAGGTCGGCGAGCAGCCCAGGTGGGTGCAGATGCCGACGATGACGGCGAGCTCGGGTTTGATCGAGCGGCCCTCGTTCTTGGCGAACGCGGGGGTCTGCTCGACGTTGTCGGAATTCGGGTCGCGCAGGCGGTCGTTGATGGACGGCAGCGCCGCCAGCTGCTCCGGCGTGCGCTTGAAGATCCAGACCGGCTTGCCGCGCCACTGCACGATCATGCGCATGCCCGGCTCGAGGTCGATCTTGCTGATGTCGACCTCTACCGGCGCACCGGCGACCTGGGCGCGCGCGCTCGGCTTCCAGGAACTGATGAACGGCACCGCGACCGCTGCCGCACCCACCGCGCCGACGACGGCGGTGGTGGCGGTCAGGAAACGGCGACGGCCTGAATTGACCCCTTCGTTAGCCATCCGGCTCTCCGAAAATCTTGCTAAGTGGCTGAAAACAGAGATGCGGGGCGGACCAGCCCCCGCAAAGACGCGCAATTGTAGCGGACGGGGCGCGGCAGCGACAACGCCGCCGGCAACGGGGTTACCGGCTGGCCAGGACGCCCCGGTAGCGCTCGGCCAGGGTGCCCACGCGCTGGACGTAGCGCTGGGTCTCGGCGTACGGCGGCACGCCGCCGTGGCGGTCCACGGCGCCTTCACCGGCGTTGTAGCCGGCCGCGGCCAGGGTCAGGTTGCCCTCGTAGCGCTTGAGCAGCCAGGCCAGGTACTGCACGCCGCCGCGGATGTTCTGGTTCGGGTCGAACACGTCGGAGACACCGAAACGGCTGGCCGTGGCCGGAATCAGCTGCATCAGGCCCTGGGCGCCGGCATGGGAGACGGCATTGGGGCGGAAGGCCGACTCGGCGTGGATGATGGCCCGCACCACGGCCTCTTCCACCCCGAACTCGGCGGCGGCGGCGCGCACCTCCGCGGCATAGGCCTCGGTGTTGAGGCGCACGGTGCCGAAATCCACGCCGGGCAGCGCCCCGCAGGCGTAGCAGGTCTCGACGTAGCTGAACAACAGGCGGGCACCGGCGTCGCCGCCCGGGCGGACGTTGGTGTAGTGGGTGACGCCGTCGCGCTCGTACTTGTACATGGCGCCGCGGGTGACCCGGGCACCGCCCTTGGCCGGGGCGGCCGCCAGCGACTGGCCCGGGGCCGCGGTCCGGAAATCGACCCGCGAGGCCGGGGTGGCCCGGGGCTGGCCAGACGAACCGGCACCACCGGCGGCCTTCGCCGCGGTCGCGGCAGGCGCGGGGACCGGCGGTGCAGCGGCCGGCGCGGGCGCCGGACCGCGCGGGCGGGCGTCGGCCGCGGTGTAGGTCGAGACCACCTTGCAGCTGGCGCCGTCGACCTTCTTGCCGGTGTAGTTGGGGACGCCGTCGGCGCCGGTGCACTTGTAAAGCGTGCCCGCCCAGGCCGGAGGGCTCAGGAGCAGGCAGGCCAGCGCGAGCGGACGCAGCGGGGTCATGGCGCGTGTTTACTCCAACCCCGCCCCGCTGCCAAGCCCGCCCCCCTGTGGGAGGGGTAGAATGTGCGCCCCCCACGGATCGGATTAACCGCCGCCATGCCCGTGAACTCGCCCGCCCGGGGCAAGCTCCACATCAAGACCCACGGCTGCCAGATGAACGAGTACGACTCGGCCAAGATGGCCGACGTGCTCGCCGACCGGCACGGCCTGGAACTCACCGACGACGAGGCCGAGGCCGACGTCATCCTGGTCAACACCTGCTCGATTCGCGAAAAGGCCGAGGACAAGGTGTTCTCGCTGGTGGGCAAGTGGAAGCACCTCAAGAAGGACAAGCCGGTCATCATCGGTGTCGGCGGCTGCGTCGCCAGCCAGGAAGGCGAGGCGATCCTGCGCCGCGCGCCGCACGTGGACCTTGTGTTCGGCCCGCAAACGCTGCACCGCCTGCCGGAGATGATCGAGGCGCGCCGCGCCACCGGCCGGCCGCAGGTGGACATCAGCTTCCCCGAGGTCGAGAAGTTCGACCGCCTGCCCGAGCCGCGGGCCGAGGGTCCCAGCGCCTACGTTTCGATCATCGAGGGCTGCAGCAAGTACTGCTCGTTCTGCGTGGTGCCCTACACCCGCGGCGAGGAAGTGTCCCGGCCCTTCGACGACGTGCTGCTCGAGTGCGCGCAGCTGGCGGCGCAGGGCGTGCGCGAGATCCATCTGCTGGGCCAGAACGTCAACGCCTACCGCGGGCCGATCGGCGACGAGGACGACACCGCCGACCTGGCCACGCTCATCCGCGCCATCGCCACGCTCGAGGGCATCGGCCGCATCCGCTACACCACCTCGCACCCGGTCGAGTTTTCCGACGCGCTGATCGAGGCGCACCGCGACGTGCCGCAGCTGGCCAGCTACCTGCACCTGCCGGTGCAGTCGGGCTCGGACCGCATCCTGGCGGCGATGAAGCGCGGCCACACGGTGCTCGAGTACAAGGCGCGCATCCGGCGCCTGCGCGAGGCCAAGCCGGGCATCGTGGTGGCCTCCGACTTCATCGTCGGCTTCCCGGGCGAGACCGAGCGCGACTTCGAGGCCACGTTGAAGCTGGTGGACGAGATCGGCTTCGACCAGAGCTATTCGTTCGCCTACTCCCGGCGCCCCGGCACGCCCGCGGCCAACCTGCACGACGAAGTGCCGGCCGACGTGGCCAGCGCGCGCCTGCACCGGCTGCAGGCGGCGATCAACGCCAATGCGCGGCGCATTTCGGAAGCCATGGTCGGTACCGTGCAGCGCGTGCTGGTCGAGGGCCCGAGCGCGCGCGACCCGGAGGAGCTGACCGGCAAGACCGAGAACATGCGCAACGTGAACTTCCCCGGCCACCCGCGCCTGGTCGGCCAGTTCGTCGACCTGCGCATCACCGAGGCCCGCACCAACTCCCTGCGCGGCGAAGTGGTGGTGGCATGAACAAGCACCCCGCGCATCGTGATTTCGTGCTGGAGCCGGAGGACAACGAAAGGCTGGCGAACCTGGCCGGGCCCTTCGACGAGCACCTGCGGCAGATGGAGCTGCGACTGGGCGTGGAGATCGCCAACCGCGGCCACGTGTTCCGGGTCAGCGGCGAGGCGAAGGCGGCGGCGGCGGCGGAGAAGCTGCTGCGCAAGCTCTACGAGGACGCCGCCTCCGAAGTGCTCGACCCGCACCGCATCCACACCCACCTGGGCAGCGCGCACCTCGAGCGGATCACCGGCGAGGATGGCTTCGAGCCGCAGGAGGTGGCGATCAAGGTCAAGCGCGGCACCGTGCGCGGGCGCGGCGCCAACCAGGCCAAGTACCTGCACGCCATCAGCACCCACGACATCAACTTCGGCATCGGGCCGGCCGGCACCGGCAAGACCTTCCTGGCGGTGGCCAGCGCGGTCGAGGCGCTGAATGAGTCGCGCGTGCAGCGCCTGCTGCTGGTGCGCCCCGCGGTGGAGGCCGGCGAGAAGCTCGGCTTCCTTCCGGGCGACCTGAGCCAGAAGGTCGACCCCTACCTGCGGCCGCTCTACGACGCGCTGTACGAGATGCTGGGCGTGGAGAAAGTGGCCAAGCTGCTCGAGCGCAACGTGATCGAGATCGCGCCGCTGGCGTACATGCGCGGACGCACGCTCAACGACGCTTACGTGATCCTGGACGAGGCGCAGAACACTTCGATCGAGCAGATGAAGATGTTCCTGACCCGCATCGGCTTCGGCAGCACCGCGGTGATCACCGGCGACCTTAGCCAGATCGACCTGCCCAAGCACCAGAAGTCCGGGCTGCGCGACGCCATCGACGTGCTGCGCGGGGTCGAGGGCATCAGCTTCACCTTCTTCACCGCCCACGACGTGGTGCGGCATCCGCTGGTGGCGCGCATCGTCCGGGCCTACGATGCCCGCGACGGCAAGGAGTCGCAGGAATGACCAAGGGCCCCGTCCAACTCGACGTCAGCGTGACCTACGGCCTGCCACGCGCCGGCCTGCCCGCTGCCACCAGCTTCCGCCGCTGGGCCGCCGCCGCCGCGCAAGGCCGCATCAAGCGCGCCGACCTTGCCATCCGCCTGGTGGATGCGAAGGAGGGCCGCGCCCTGAACCGCCACTACCGCGGCAAGGACTACGCCACCAACGTGCTGAGTTTCCCGGTCGAACTGCCCGAGGGCGTCACCTTGCCCCTGCTCGGCGACCTGGTGATCTGCGCCCCCGTGGTGGCCAAGGAAGCCCTCGAACAGGGCAAGCCCCTCAACGCCCACTACGCCCACCTCACCATCCATGGCGTGCTGCACCTGCTCGGCCTCGACCACGAGGACGAGCGCGAAGCCGAGGCCATGGAACAAATCGAACGCGACATCCTCGCCACCCTCGGCCTCCCCGACCCCTACTGAACCAAATGAACCTGGTTCATTTGATTTGACGGTTTTTTGGATTACGCGTCGGCGGGGACGGCGCGGGGCGGCTGGTAGGGCTCGTGGCCCGGCGGGGGGACCACCGGACGGGGGGCGCGACCGAGCAGTTCCGGAAGGGCGTTGCGGGACGGCAGGTTGTCGCGCCTCAGCAGCTCCCAGTGGCCGAAAGAGAACGGCGTGAGGTGCAGGAGGTCACAGGCGTGGCTGGCGATGCGGGCCAGCAGGCCCGGCACGGGGATGCGCAGGGCGGATCCGCCGATCAGCTGGCGGCGCATCGCGGCCAGGTAGTCGCCGAGCGCGAGCGCGGTTTCGCCGCCCAGCTCGTATTCGCCCGGGCCCTCATCCCCGCCCAGGCGGGGGCGCCTGGCGAGCACGGCCAGGGCCACGCCCAGGTCGCGGACATCCAGCGCGGCGATCCGGCCGGTGGCATCGGCCGGGACGGCGTGTACCGGCCAGCGCGCGACGCGGCGGATCCAAGCCGCGCCGTAGCCGCCCGCCTCGGCGTCGAGAAGTGACGGCCGGACGATGCAGCAGTTCGCGCCGCTGCGTCGCAGCGCGGCCTCGCCGTCGGCCTTGGAGCGAAGGAAGCCGCTGCGCATCGGCGCCTGCAGTCCCAGCGCCGAGACGTGGACCAGGCGCTTGCCGCTGCGTCGGCAGGCTTCGGCCAGCGCGGCCGGGGCCAGGTGGTGCACGCGCTGGTAGGTCTCGCGACCGCGCGGCCGCAGGATGCCGACGCAATTCATCACCACATCGATGCCGTCGAGCACCGGCTGCCAGGCCTCGGCGGACAACAGATCCTCGAAGTGAACGCGGCGGCGCAGGCAGCGGCGGGCTTCCCCCGGAAGTCGCCGATCCAGGCGCCCGGGATGCCGGCTGCCTACTTCCACCGCGAAGCCCTCGGTGAGCAACGCCGCCACGGCGTGGCGGCCAATGAAACCGCCGCCGCCGAGGACCAGCACGCGCAGGGCGGGAGGATCGGGATTCCGGCAGGCGTCCATGCAGCACCTCTTTTTCGACAGTCTTTTCTGTCTTGACAGAAATATATGCCCGGACTAGCCTGCCCGCAAGCCTCCCCCGCCTGCACCGAAGCACCCCGCCATGACCGAAGACACCGCCGACTACGCCGTGGACCCCCTGAGCCCGATCAGCCGCCGCTTCGTGCTGCACTGGGGCGAAATGGGCTCGCGCTGGGGCGTGAACCGGACCGTGGCCCAGGTGCACGCCCTGCTGTTCCTGGCCGGGCGGCCCATGGACGCCGAAACCATCGCCTCGATACTCAAGGTGGCCCGCTCGAACGTGAGCAACAGCCTGCGCGAGCTGATGAACTTCAAGCTGGTCCGGGTCTCGCACCTGGTCGGCGAACGCCGCGACCACTTCGAGACTTCACGCGACGTCTGGGAGCTGTTCCGTACCGTGGTGCGTGAACGCAAGGCACGCGAGTTCGACCCCACCGTCAGCCTGCTGCAGGAGCTCACCCGCGACCCGGCCTTCCCCGGCGAGGACGCCGAAGCCCGCAAGCGCATGCAGGAAACCCTGGCCCTGATGACGGCGCTGTCGTCCTGGGGCGAGGAGATGCTGCGGCTGGAGCCCGCGACCCTGATGAAGGTGATGAAGCTCGGCAGCCGCATCCAGAAACTGATCCGCGACGGAAGCAACCCATGAACGCCACCTGGCCTTTGGTCATCTACTACGACGCCTCCTGCCCCCTGTGCCGGGAGGAGATGCATGCCCTGAAGGACCACGACACCGAGGCCCGCCTCCGCCTGGTGGACGCCTCCCCCGCCGGCTTCGCCGACGACCATCTGGCGGCCGCCGGCATTGCCCGGGCCGACCTGATGCGCCTGATCCACGCCCGGGACGCCGCCGGGCGCTGGTTCATCGGGGTCGAGGTGTTCGAACTGGCCTACGCCGCCGCCGGCCTGCACGGCATGGCCCGCCTTTGGGCCAACCCCCGCCTGCGCCCGGTCTGGAACCGCCTTTACCCCTGGGTTGCCCGCCTGCGCCAGCCGCTGTCCTGGCTGCGGCTCAACCGTGCCTACGGCTGGCTGGTCCGCCGCGCCGCCACCCGCGCCCAGGCCCGCGCCGCCGCCTGCGCCACCGGCCGCTGCGACCTGCCGTAAAGGCGTACCGGGACCCGGGACCGCTTTTGCTACACTCGCCCGACCGCCTCCGGGCGCCCATTCCACGGAAATGTCCGAAGATTCCCCTAGTAGCCCGCCGGAACGCCGCTCCTGGCTTGAACGCCTGAGCCTGGCCTTTTCCGGCGAACCCCAGACCCTCGACGACGTGGTCGAGATCCTGCGCGATGCCCAGGCCAACGGCCTGCTGGGCGCCGACACCCTGAAGATGCTCGAGGGCGCCCTTTCGGTGTCCGAGCTGCAGGTCGGCGACATCATGGTGCCGCGCTCGCAGATGGTCTCCCTGCCGCTCGAGGCCAAGTTCCTGGACCTGATGAAGATGGTGGTCGAGTCCGGCCACTCCCGCTTCCCGGTCCACGGCGAGGACCGCGACGAGATCCTCGGCATCCTGCTGGCCAAGGACCTGCTGCGCGGCATGGTCGCCGACGGCGGCCCCGGCAGCGTCCGCGAACTGCTGCGCCCGGCGGTGCTGATCCCCGAATCCAAGCGCCTGAACGTCCTGCTCAAGGAGTTCCGGCTCTCGCGAAACCACATGGCCATCGTGGTCGACGAGCACGGCGGCGTCGCCGGCCTGGTCACCATCGAGGACGTGCTCGAGCAGATCGTCGGCGAAATCGACGACGAGCACGACGACGCCGACGAGGCCAAGCTGATCGCCGCCCAGGCCGACGGCCAGTTCCTGGTCGACGCCCTGACCCCGATCGCCGACTTCAACGAGCAGTTCGGCGCCGACTTCGACGACGACGAGTACGACACCATCGGCGGCCTGGTCACCTCGGCCATCGGCCACCTGCCCGAGGCCGGCGAGGAACTGTCGCTGGGCCGCTTCCACTTCCGGGTCGGGCGCGCCGACCAGCGCCGCGTCCACACCTTCGTGCTGAGCGTGCATGGCCCGGAGTAACTGGCGTTTCGCCGTAGCGCTGGGGCTGTGGCTGCTGACGGCGCCGCTGGCGCCGGCCCTGGCGCAGGCGGACTTGGCCGCGTCCCCATCGGAGGTGCCGGCGTCGCAGGCCACGCCCGCGCCGCCGGCGCCCAGCGAAGCCGACGCCCCCCGCATCGGCGTGGTGACCATGGAGCCCGGCGAAATCTTCTTCGAACGCTTCGGCCACAACGCCATCGTCGTCGACGACCCCGCCAGCGGTCGCCGCATCTCCTACAACTTTGGCTACTTCGACCTCGACGAGCCGAACTTCTTCGCCAACTTCATCCACGGCCAGATGCGCTACTGGCTGGTCGCGCTGCCGCTGGAACAGGACATGGCGCGCTACCGCCAGCTTGGCCGCGGCGCCAGCCTGCAGTGGCTGGACCTGACGGCGGACCAGGCGCGCGCACTGGCCGACTCGCTGGAGGCCCGCGCCAGCGGCGAAGGCGCCCGCTACCGCTACGACTACTTCACCAGCAACTGCTCCACCCAAGTCCGCGACGCGCTGGACGAGGCCCTGGGCGGCACCCTCAAGACCCAGCTCACCGGTCGCTCGCAGGGCAATACCTACCGCAGCGAATCGGTCCGCCTGGCCGCGCCCGCCGCCTGGATGGCGATCGGCTTCCACGTCGGCCTGGCCGACTACGCCGACAAGCCGCTCTCGCGCTGGGAGGAATCCTTCATCCCGATGCGCCTGCGCGATGCCCTGCGCGAAGTGCGCCTGGCCGATGGCCGGCCGCTGGTGGTGGCCGAGGAAATCCTGCACGAGCACCGCATCGGCCAGCCCCCGGCCGAAGCACCGCGGCTGCGGGTGCCGGCGCTGTTCACCGGCATCGCGCTGGCGCTGGCCGCGCTGTGGCTGGGCCGCCGCGCACCGCGTGCGTTGGCCGGCCTGGCGCTGGGCTTCTGGACCGTGGCCGGCCTGGCGGGGCTGACGATGCTCTTCATCTGGTTCGGCAGCGCCCACGTCGCCGGCCACGGCAACGAGAACCTGCTGCTGCTCAGCCCGCTGTGCCTGTTCCTGCTGCCCGGCGGCTGGGCCCGGCTGCGCGGCCGCGAGCCCTCGGTGCGCTTCCGCTGGCTTCTGCGGATCGTGGTGGCGGGCGCGGCGGTGGCCGGCTTCCTGAAGTTCCTGCCGTTCCGCCCACAGGAGAACGTCGAGTGGGTGCTCCTGCTGCTGCCCCTGCACTGGGCCCTGCTGCGCCGGCTCGACCCCCGCGCCTGAGCGCTTGCCGGCCCCGGCCCCGCGGCCGATGATGCCGGCATGGAAACCACGCTCCCCGCCACGCCCGCCTGCGTCGTCAACTGCGTCCGCTATGGCCGCGACGGCAGCCGCCGCGACCTCCGGCTCGACGAGATCAGCGACGTGCTGGCCGTGGATGACGGCAGCTTCGTCTGGGTCGGCCTGTACGAGCCGGAAGAAGCGCTGCTCGACAAGCTGCAGGAGGAGTTCGACCTGCACGACCTGGCGGTGGAGGATGCGCACCACGCGCACCAGCGCCCGAAGATCGAGGCCTACGGCAATTCGTTGTTCATCGCCGTGCACACCGCGCAGGCGCTGGACGGCAAGGTTTCCTTCGGCGAGACGCACCTGTTCGTGGGCGCGCGCTACCTGGTCACGGTGAGGCACGGCACCTCGCTGTCCTACAGCACGGTGCGCGCCCGCTGCGAGCGCGAGCCGGAGCTGCTGGCGCTGGGCCCCACCTATGGCCTCTACGCGGTGCTCGACTATATCGTCGACAACTACATGCCGATCGTCGACGAGTTCCGGGAGCAGCTCAACGACCTGGAGCAGGACATCTTCGCCGAGAACTTCAGCCGGCAGACCGTCCGCAAGCTCTACGAGCTCAAGCGCGAGCTGACCCGCCTGCGGCTGGCGGTCGCGCCGATGCAGGACATCACCGGCCAGCTCACCCGCGTGCACACGCAGATGGTGGGCGAGGAGATGCGGCTCTACTTCCGCGACGTCTTCGACCACACGCTGCGCGTGAACGACGCCACCGACACCCTGCGCGAGATGCTGACCGCGGCCATGTCGGTGAACCTGGCCCTGGTCACCGTGGCCCAGGGCGAAGTGGTGAAGCGCCTGGCCGGCTGGGCCGGCCTGCTGGCCGCGCCGACCCTGATCGCCAGCTGGTACGGCATGAACTTCGAGCACATGCCCGAGGTCGGCGGACGCTACAGCTACTGGATCCTGATCGGCGCCACGGCGGCCATCGTCGGAGGCCTGTTCATCCTGCTGCGGCGAGCGCGCTGGATCTGAGCTCGCACCGGCCCGCCCGGGCTCACGGGCCGCGGGCGCGCATCATCGCATCGGCGAACTCGAAGGCCTGGCGGGCCAGCGCATCGCGCTCGAGCCTCGGCACGCCCGCCTGCTTGGGCGCCTGGATGAGCGCCGCGGCGACGTGGGCGGCGAACAAGTCGCGCGGGCTGGGTGCGGACTCCGGCGCGGCCGGGGGTTTCGGGGGGGTCGGGCTCATGGTCGCTCCAAGCGTGGAAGAAGGCGCAGAGCGTGCCCCCCGGCGGGGAACGCCGGCGTGACGGGAGCTTGCTTGACGCGGGTCAAGGCGGGCTGGGCGGGGCTTGCCTAACCTGCGGGCCATGACCGCCATTCCTCCCTTCGACGCCGAGCTGCTGCGCCGCTACGACCGGCCAGGGCCGCGCTACACCTCCTACCCGACCGCGCCGCAGTTCAAGACCGGCTTCGGCGAGGCCGAATTCCGCCGCGCCGCGCAGGGGAGCAACGAGGACCCGATCCCGCGCCGGCTGTCGCTGTACGTCCACGTGCCGTTCTGCTTCAGCCCCTGCTTCTACTGCGGCTGCAACCGCATCATCACCCGCGACTTCAGCCGGGCCGGGCCCTACCTCGACCGCCTGGTCCGCGAAGCGGCGATGCTGGGCCCGATGTTCGACCGTGACCGCGACGTGATGCAGCTGCACCTGGGCGGCGGCACACCGAACTTCCTCACCCCGCACCAGATCGGCGAACTGCTCGACACCCTGGGCCGGCACTTCCACTTCAGCCAAAGCCCGGCCCGCGATTTCTCGATCGAAATCGACCCGCGCGTGATCAAGCCCGGCGATATCGAGGCCCTGGCCGAGCTGGGCTTCAACCGCGCCAGCCTCGGCGTGCAGGACTTCGACCCGGCCGTGCAGGCCGCGGTGAACCGCATCCAGTCGGTGGAGGAAACCAATGCGGTGATCCGCAACTGCCGCCGCAGCGGCTTCCGCTCGGTAAACGTGGACCTGATCTACGGCCTGCCGCTGCAGACCCGCGAGGGCTTCGAGCGCACGCTCGACACCGTGATCGCCGCACGGCCCGACCGCCTGGCCGTGTACAGCTACGCGCACATGCCGCAGCTGTTCCGCCCGCAGCAGCGCATCGACGAAAGCCAGCTGCCCAGCGCCGAGGAGAAACTGGGCCTGCTGCAGCTGTCGATCCAGAGGCTCTCGGCCGCCGGCTACCGCTACATCGGCATGGACCACTTCGCCCTGCCCAGCGACGACCTCAGCCAGGCCCAGGCGCAGGGCAAGCTGCACCGCAACTTCATGGGCTACACCACCCACGCCGATTGCGACCTGATTGGCCTGGGCGTGAGCGCCATCAGCCACGTCGGCGACACCTACAGCCAGAACCCGCGCGACCTGCCCAGCTGGGAGATCGCCATCGACGAGGGCCGGCTGCCGACCTGGCGGGGCATGGCCCTGGACGCCGACGACGCGCTGCGGGCCGACGTGATCCAGCAGCTGATGTGCCACGGCTCGGTCGAGTTCGCGCCGCTGGAGCTGCGCCACGCGATCGACTTCCGCGAGTACTTCGCCGAGGACCTGGGCCGGCTGGCGCCCCTGGTCGCCGACGGCCTGGTCGTGGTCAAGTCCGACCGGGTCCGGGCCACCGAGCGCGGCCGCCTGCTCGTGCGTATCATCGCCGCATGCTTCGACCGCTACCTGCACCAAGCCCAGGCCGCACCCGTCCGCTTCTCGAAAGCGATCTGACCGCCCCCGCCGCCTGGAGCCGCCCGTGAGCCCAATCGCCCGCCGGCGCGCCGTGCCTTCGCCCGCCGCCGCCGACGACGGCGACGAGCTGCGCTTCTGCAGCACCTGCGCCTTCTCCGACGCCTGCCAGTCCCAAGGCTACGGGAAGTCCGACCTGATGGACCTGCACGTGCTGGTCGAGCACATCGGACCGTTCCACGAGGGCGACCACATCTTCCGGGAGGGCGACGACTTCAACGCCATCGCCGCGGTCCGCGCCGGCACGGTCAAGACCTACGTGCTCGACGCTTCGGGCCACGAGCAGGTGCTGGGCTTCCATCTGCCCGGCGAGATCATTGGCCTGAGCGCGATCAGCCAGTCGCGCTACCCCTGCAACGCGGTGGCGCTGGACACGGTGATGCTGTGCCGCTTCTCCTTCCCGAAGATGGCGGTGCTGGCCACGCGGATGCCCGGCCTGCAGGCCCAGCTGTTCAAGCTGCTCAGCGAGGACATCGGCAAAGCCTCGCTGCTGGCCGGCGACTTCACCGCCGACGAGCGCATGGCCGCTTTCCTGGTGGCGCTGTCGCGCCGCTACGCACGCCGGGGTTTCTCGGCCACGCGACTGCACCTGACGATGACGCGCACCGACATCGCCAACTACCTGCGCCTGGCCCCGGAAACGGTGAGCCGGGTGCTCAAGCGCCTGCAGGAAGACAAGCTGGTCCACGTCGACCGCCGGGAACTCGAGATCCTCGACCCGGCCCGCCTCGAAGCCCTCGCCCTCCACGTCCTCCGCCACTGACGTGACGTGCGCCTTGCGTACGCCGGCTTGACTTGGGTCAGGGACGGGGCGGGACGGCGGGCCGACCATGGCGGCGACTTGAACCGGAGAGCCGTCATGAGCAGTACCCGCAAGCTATGGATCGCACTCGCGACCCTGCTCGCCGTCTCGTTTTCCGTCCTGCTATGGGTCGGCGGCGAGATCCACCGCGAGATGCCACCCGTGCCCGAACAAGTGGTCACGGCCAGTGGCCAGGTCGTCTTCACCCGCGCCGACATCGAGACCGGCCGCCAGGTCTGGCAGACCACCGGCGGCCAGCAGCTCGGTTCCGTGTGGGGCCACGGCAGCTACGTCGCCCCCGACTGGACGGCCGACTGGCTGCACCGCGAATCGGTCGACATCCTCGACCAGTGGGCCCGCCGGGACTATTCCGTCGCGGGCTTCGACGCGCTTGGCAAGGGCGAACAGGCGGCGCTGACCGCCCGCCTCACCGAAATGATGCGCGCGAACACCTACGACGCGGGCTCGAAGTCTGTGGTGATCAGCAACGACCGCGCGCTGGCCATCAGCAACGTTTCCGCCCATTACCAAAGCCTGTTCGGCAACGACCCGGCCACCGCGGTGCTGCGCGAGAACTACGCGATGAAGAACAACACCGTCGCCGACGCCGGGCACCGGCGCGCGATGACGGCGTTCTACTGGTGGACGGCCTGGTCGGCCGTCACCCAGCGCCCGGGCAAGGAAATCACCTATACCAACAACTGGCCGCACGAGCCGCTGGTGGGCAACGTGCCGCCGTCGAACCTGTTCCTGTGGACGGTGTTCAGCGTGCTCTTCCTGCTGGCCGGCGTCGCGCTGCTGGGCTGGCACTACGCGGTGAACCACAGCCGCGAAGAGCCACCGCTGCAGCTCCCGGCCACCGATCCGCTGGCCAAGGTGGTGGTGACGCCGTCGATGAAGGCCACGGCCAAGTACTTCTGGGTCGTGATCGCGCTGTTCCTGGTGCAGATCCTGCTGGGCGCGATCACCGCGCACTACCAGGTCGAGGGCCAGGAGGCCTACGGCTTCGCGCTGGCCGAATACCTGCCCTACTCGCTCACGCGCACCTGGCACACGCAGCTGGCGGTGCTGTGGATCGCGACCGCCTGGCTGGGCATGGGCCTGTACATCGGGCCGGCGATCTCCGGGCATGAGCCGAAATTCCAGGCCCTCGGCGTCCACATCCTGTGGGTCTGCCTGATCATCATCGTCGTCGGTTCGTTCGCGGGCCAGTGGTTCGCGGTGATGCAGAAGCTGGGCCTGGCCCACAACTTCTGGTTCGGCCACCAGGGCTGGGAATACGTGGACATCGGCAGGTTCTGGCAGTGGTTCCTGTTCATCGGCCTGGGCCTGTGGCTGACGCTGGTGGGCCGCTGCCTGGTGCCCGCCATCCGCCAGGGCGGCGAGTCGAAGTCCATCACCACCCTGCTCTTCCTGTCCACCGTCGCGATCGGCCTGTTCTACGGCGCCGGACTGATGTGGGGCGAGCACACGCACCTGTCGATGGTCGAGTACTGGCGCTGGTGGGTCGTGCACCTGTGGGTCGAGGGCTTCTTCGAAGTGTTCGCCACCGCGGTCATCGCCTTCCTGTTCACCAAGCTGGGCCTGATCAAGAACAGCACGGCCACGGTGGCGGTGCTGTTCGCGACCATCGTGTTCATGGCCGGCGGCGTGCTGGGCACCCTGCACCACCTTTACTTCACCGGCACGCCGGTGGCGGTGATCGCACTGGGCGCCTCGTTCTCCGCGCTCGAGGTGGTGCCGCTGGCCTACGTCGGCTTCGAGGCCTACCACACCTTCAAGCTTGGCCACGCCACGCCGTGGATGCAGCGCTACAAGTGGCCGATCCTGTTCTTCGTCGCGGTCGCGTTCTGGAACCTGGTGGGCGCCGGCCTGTTCGGCTTCCTGATCAACCCGCCGCTGCCGCTGTACTACATGCAGGGCCTGAACCTGACCCCGCTGCACGGCCACACGGCGCTGTTCGGCGTGTACGGCATGCTCGGCATCGGCCTGATGCTGTTCTGCCTGCGCGGCATGAAGCCGGATGCGATCTGGCCCGAGGCGCCACTGCGCACCGGGTTCTGGGCGCTCAACATCGGCCTGGTCGGGATGGCGCTCTTCACCCTGCTGCCGATAGGCGTGCTGCAGCTGGTCGCGGCCATCGACCACGGCTACTGGTTCGCGCGTTCGGCGGACTTCATGCAGCAGCCCATCATCGAGATGCTGGTGTGGATGCGGGTGCCGGGCGACACGATCTTCAGCGTGGGCGCCGTGTCCATCGCCTGGTTCGTGGCGCGGCTCTGGATCTCGCCGACGAAGGCTCCGGCCATCGAGGTGGCGACTGACGCCGCGCGCTGAACGCAGGTAGTGAAACCACCGGGCGGGGCCGACGAATCGGCTCCGCCCCTTTCTTTCCGCGGGATCGATTCGGGCCACCCTGCTCCCTGTGGGAGTGACTTGGGTCAAGGCGCGCCGGGCGGTGGCTTGGCAGCATGGCGGCATGGATACGAAACGCACGCATTCGCCAGGTTTGTCGGCGCTGGCCGCGGCGCCGCACCGGCTTCTTTTCTTCGTCGGCGCGGCCAACGTGCTGGCGGCGATGGGCTGGTGGACAGGCTGGCTGGGCGGCTGGCTGCCGACGCCCAGCGTGCCGGCCGGCTGGATGCACGCCTTCGTGATGCAGTACCAGGTGCTGCCGACCTTCATTTTCGGGTTCCTGCTGACGGTGTTCCCGCGCTGGATGGCGCAGGCCGAGGCGAGCCGGTGGCATTACCTGCCGGTCGGGCTGGGCCTGGTCGCAGGACAGGGGCTGGTGCTCGCGGGACTGACGACCGGCTCGGCGATGCTGGTGCACGTGGGCGTGATCAACACGATCGCGGGCTGGGTGGCGGCGATGGTGGTGCTGGCCGGGTGGCTGGCCAGCGACCGCAGCGGCAACTGGCATGCGATCTCCTGCTTCGGCGGCCTGCTGATGGGCCTGGCGGGCCTGCTGGCCTTCGCCGCCTACCTGCATATGCCAGGCGAGCCGCGGCTGGCGTTCGCGATGCTGAAGATCGGCACCTTCGGGCTGCTGGTGCCGGTGTACGCCACGGTGGCGCACCGGATGTTCCCCTTCTTCGCCGGCAACGTCGTCGCCGGCTATGTTTCGTGGCGGCCGATGTGGCTGCTCGCGGTGGCCTGGCCGCTTTGGCTGGGGCACCTGGCGCTCGAGCTGGCGCATCTCCACCCGTGGCTGTGGCTGGTGGACCTGCCGCTGCTGGCGCTGGCGGGTCTCACGATGTGGCGCTGGTGGCCGCGGGGCAAGTCGCCGCCGCTGCTGATGGTGCTGTTCATCGGCTACGCCTGGCTGCCGATCGCGCTGGCGCTTTATGCGGCGCAGAGCCTGTGGTTCCTGGGCACCGGCGAGTTCACGCTGGGACGGGCGCCGGTGCACGCGATTTCGGTCGGCTTCTTCGGCAGCCTGCTGGTGGCGATGGTCACGCGCGTGACCCAGGGCCACTCCGGGCGGCCGCTGGTGCTGGGCAGTGTCCCCGCGCTCGCCTTCGCCGGCATGCAGGTCGTGTCGGTGGTTCGCATCGGCGCCGAACTGACGGCGAATCCAGCGCCCTGGTTCCTCGCCGCCAGCGTCGGCTGGCTGGGGGTCTTCCTGCCCTGGGTGCTGCGCTCGCTGTGGATCTACGCCACGCCGCGCGTCGACGGCCGGCCCGGCTGAGGCGCTCGCGATGATCGCCTTCTACCTGCAGATCAAGCTCGTGCACGTCGCCGCGGTGCTCGCCAGCGGCGGACTGTTCGTGGTGCGCGGCGCACTGGGGCTGGCCGGCGTTCGCTGGGCGATGGCGGCGCCGCTGCGCTACCTGAGCTACACCATCGACACCGTGCTGCTGACGGCGGCGCTGATGCTGCTGACCGCGCTCAAGCTCAATCCCCTCGTGGTGCCCTGGCTGTCGGTGAAGCTGGTGCTGCTGGTGGTCTACGTGGTGCTGGGCAGCCTGGCGCTCAAGCGCGCCCGCACCCGGCGGGCGCGGGCGCTTTGCTACGCCGCGGCGCTGGCCACCTTCGCGTTCATGTACTTCGTGGCGCGCACGCATCATCCGCTCGGCCTCCTGCAGGGCCTCGCGGGCTGACACCGGCCGGTGTCAAGCGCGGCCGAACACCAGGGTCGCGTTGGTGCCACCGAATCCGAAGCTGTTGGACATCACCGTGTGCAGTTCCGCAGCACGGGATTCGCGCAGGATCGGGAAGCCCTCCACCCGGGGATCCAGGCGATCGATGTTGACCGAGCCGGCCATGAATCCCTCGCGCATCATCTGCAGGCAGTAGATCGCCTCGTGCACGCTGGCCGCGCCAAGGGAGTGGCCCGAGAGGCCCTTGGTCGAAGACAGCGGCGGCACCGCGTCGCCGAACACGGCGCGCACGGCCTCGAGCTCGACCACGTCGCCCAGCGGCGTCGAGGTGCCGTGGGTGTTGAGGTAGTCGATCGGCGCCTCGACGCCCTCCATCGCCATCCGCATGCAGCGCACCGCGCCCTCGCCCGAGGGCGCCACCATGTCGGCGCCGTCGGAGGTGATGCCGTAGCCCAGCAGTTCGGCATGGATGCGGGCGCCGCGGGCGCGCGCGTGCTCGTACTCCTCGAGCACCAGCATGCCGGCGCCACCGGCGATGACGAAGCCGTCGCGGTCGGCGTCATACGGGCGCGAGGCCTGCGCCGGCCGGTCGTTGAACCCGGTGGACAGCGCGCCCATCGCGTCGAACTGCAGCGTGAGGCCCCAGTGCAGCTCCTCGCCGCCGCCGGCGAACATGATGTCCTGGCGGCCGCTGCGGATCATGTCGGCGGCCAGTCCGATGCAGTGCGCCGAGGTCGCGCAGGCCGCGCCGATCGAGTAGCTCATGCCGCGGATGCCGAAGCCGGTGGCGAGGTTGGCCGACACCGTGGAGGTCATCGTCTTGGGCACCATGTACGGACCCACCTTGCGCACGCCGCGGTTGCGCAGCAGGTCGGCCGCCTCGACCTGCCACTGCGCCGAGCCGGCGCCCGAACCCGCGACCAGGCCGGTTCGCGGGCTGCGTACCTGTTCGTCGTCCAGGCCGGCATCGGCGATCGCGGACTGCATCGCCACGTACGCGTAGGCCGCCGCATCGCCCATGAAGCGGCGCAGCTTGCGGTCGATGGCGGCTTCGGCGTCGAACACCGGCCGGCCGCCCACGTGGCTGCGCAGGCCCATCGCCACCGCGTCCTCGAGCAGACCGATCCCAGGCCTCCCCTCGCGGAGCGCGGCGCCAACCGTGGCGAGGTCATTGCCCAGGCAGGACACGATGCCCATGCCGGTGATCGCGATGCGGCGCATGCTCAGAACCCCTCCGTCGAAGTGAACAGGCCAACGCGGAGATCCTTCGCGGTGTAGATCTCGCGACCGTCCACGCGCATCGCGCCGTCGGCGATCACCAGCGAAAGCTTGCCGCGCACGACGCGCCGGATGTCGATCTCGTAGGAAACGAGCCTGGCGGTCGGCAACACCTGGCCGGTGAACTTCACTTGCCCCACGCCGAGCGCACGACCGCGGCCGGGCTCGCCCTGCCAGGGAAGGAAGAAGCCCGCGAGTTGCCAGAGCGCATCCAGGCCCAGGCAGCCCGGCATCACCGGATCGCCCTGGAAGTGGCAGGCGAAGAACCACAGGTCCGGGCGGATATCGAGTTCGGCACGGATGACGCCCTTGCCGTTCGCGCCACCGTCGGCGCGTATCTCGGTGATGCGGTCGAACATCAGCATCGGGTCGGCCGGCAGGCGTGCGTTGCCCGGTCCGAACATTTCGCCGCGCGCACAGGCGAGCAGCTGGTCGCGGTCGTAGGAAGCGGCTTGGATCATGGATTCATTCGCACTGCAAAAAAATGCATTCTGCAATGCGATGCTCACCGTTCGCGCCAGTATTGTTGTCCCATCCTCCGTACGCCTGCGTAGTGTTGAGGTGCGGATGACGCGCGATGTCGCCTAGGGCCAGGCCCACTCGACCTGCAGCCAGAGCTTGCGCGTGTCGCGTGCGAAACCATGGCTTCGATAGTCGGCAAATTTCGCCAGTCCGGTCAGGCGCGCCGTCAAGGGAATGGACAGCGAGGCGTCCCACTCGTGGCCGTAGTCGATGCTGCCCCGGTCGGACCGGTAGTCGTGCCAGGCGACCGTCCATGCCAGCGTGTCCGCCAGCCGCCCGGCACCGAATTTTCCAGACACGCTGGCATAGCGGTCATCAAGTCCGTTGGCCGGCGTGACGAGGAACTTGTCGGCCCAGCCGTTGAACGCATGCAGCGTGGCCAACGGCGTCTGGAAGGCCGTGGCGCCATTGCCGCCCAGCTGCTCCCATCCCAGCTTCCAGGTCAGCCCGCCCGCGACCAGGGAAGGCTCGACCAGGAAATAGTCGGCGTCGGTGGTGCTCGGGTTGCCGGCATGGTCTTGCTGGTTGGCGACTTCCAGCGTCCAGCCGAAGCCGGCCTTGCCGAAGGTTCGCTGGCTGTTCCAGCGCAGGCCCAGCGTTCGGGTGGAGGCCGCCGCCACGTCCCGGTCCTCGTGCCAGTAACCGTAGCCGGTGAGGCTGCCGCCGCCGAACTGCCAGCCAAGATTCACAAGGTGCGTGTCGAGCCGGCGTTCGCGCGCCAGCGGGTCGCGCGCCTGGTCGCCGAACACGCGGTGGACGCGGTCGAGCCACGCATAGCGCAGCACCAGGCCTTCACGCAGGGTTGCGTCGGCGGCTAGGCCGTCGAACGTCTGTTCGTTCTGGCGCCAGCCGACATTGCCGACGAAGCGGTGGTTGTCGAAGCCGAGGCGCTGCCGACCCAGCGTGCCGCCGCCGCGCTCGCCACGCCAGCGCAGCCAGGCCTGGTTGATCTCCAGCGCGCGGGCATCGGGCACCGCGGGGTAGGCGGTCTTGCCGTTGGCGCCGGAGTTGAAGCGGTCGCTTAGCTCCGCGACGCCTTCGCCCTCGAAGCCGGTGCTGAAGCCGTGCGCCAGTGCGCGGCTCCAGCCCAGGCGCAAGCGCAGCGTGTCGGCGGCGGCGCTGCGTGCCAAGGCATGGTCGTCCACCGCTTCGTGGCGGAAACGAAGGTTCGCCGTCCAGCCATCCGCGGCGGTGGCGGGGAGGGCGGCTTGCAGCGCGAGCAGCCCCAGGGAAAGTGGCAGGCATGGCTTCAGGGTCATGGCGCGGTCCGTCGTGGGCCCGGTTCGGGCCACCACGATGCTGGCAGGCGTGCACGCGCCTTCCCCTGAGCCAGGTCAAGCGGCACGCACTCCGTCGCGGGATTTCGCGGACCACATCGCCGCCCCGGGGGCAAAAACTCGGCCGGCGCCCTCGACTTGACCTATGTCAGGGAGATGGCCCCAGCGTTTGCCGACACTCTCTCCCAGGTTGAACGCATCAACACTTGCCCGGAGACGCACGATGAAACGCCAGCTGCTCGCCCTCTCGATCGCCGCCCTGCTCGCGCTGCCGGGCTGCCGCGACAACCCCAACGCCAACCTCGACTCCCGCGGCCAGGCCACGGCCAGCGCCGACGCCGGCGACACCGGCGGCTCGCGCAAGGGCGATTTCGGCCCGCCGCAGGGCGAGCCGGTCGAGGCCGTGCTGACCAGCCCGCCGCTGGTGCCGCCGGCCACCGGCCGCGACTACCCGGCCAAGGTGGTGGTGAACCTCGAAGTCCGCGAAGTCGACATGGAGATCTCCGAAGGCGTCACCTACACCTTCTGGACCTTCGGCGGCACCGTGCCCGGCAGCTTCATCCGCGTGCGCCAGGGCGACACGGTGGAGTTCCACCTCAACAACCACCCCGACTCGAAGATGCCGCACAACATCGACCTGCACGGCGTGACCGGGCCGGGCGGCGGCGCCGCGTCCACGTTCACGGCTCCGGGCCACAGCTCGCAGTTCACCTTCAAGGCGCTCAACGCCGGCCTCTACGTCTACCACTGCGCCACCGCGCCGGTGGGCATGCACGTGGCCAACGGCATGTACGGCCTGATCCTGGTCGAGCCGCCCGAAGGCCTGCCGCCGGTGGACAAGGAGTTCTACGTGATGCAGGGCGACTTCTACACCACCACCAAGTACCGCGAGAAAGGCTACGCGCCGTTCGACATGCAGAAGGCGATCGACGAGAACGCCACATACGTGCTGTTCAACGGTGCCGAGAACTCCATGACCGGCGACAACGCGCTCAAGGCCAACGTCGGCGAGAGCGTGCGCATGTACGTCGGCAACGGCGGCCCGAACCTGATCTCGAGCTTCCACGTGATCGGCGAAATCTTCGACAAGGTCTGGTTCGAGGGCGGCACGAAGTACCAGGAGAACGTCCAGACCACCCTGATTCCGGCCGGCGGCGCCGCGATGGCCGACTTCCACCTGGAGGTGCCGGGCAGCTACGTGCTGGTCGACCACTCCCTGTTCCGCGCCTTCAACAAGGGCGCGCTGGCGATCCTGAAGGTGGACGGCGCCGAGAACCCGGCCATCTACTCGGGCAAGGAAGTCGACGAGGTCTACCTCGGCGACAAGGCCGGCAGCATGGCGCCGGTGGCGGCCGCGGCCGCGGCCAACGCGGCCGGCACGCTCACGCTGGAGGACCAGGTCGCGGCCGGCCAGGCGCTGTTTGCCGGCACCTGCTCGACCTGCCACCAGCCGGACGGCAAGGGCCTCGCGGGCGTCTTCCCGCCGCTGGCCCAGTCCGACTGGATGACGCGCTCGCACGCCGAGCTGGCCGGCATCGTGCTCAACGGCCTCACCGGCCCGATCAAGGTCAACGGCCAGGACTACAACTCGGTGATGCCGCCGATGAGCCAGCTCACCGACGACGAGGTCGCCAACATCCTCACCTACACGCTCAACAGCTGGGGCAACCCGGGGGGCCGCGTGAGCAAGGAGGACGTGGCCAAGGTGCGCGCCAGCACCGAGCGCGGCGAAGGCGCGGCGCACTGACATGCGCGCCGGCCTCCTAGCGATGTCCCTGCTCGGCATCGGCGCCTGTGCCGGTGCCGTCGCGGCCGGTGCCGACAATGCCTGGCGCACGCTGCCGGGTGGCGAGTTCGCCTCGGTGCTGCGCTACGAGGACACCGGCGGCAAGGTGACGCTGCCGGGCTTCGCGCTGCAGCAGCGGCCGGTCACGAACGCCGACTACCTGGCCTTCGTGCGCAAGCACCCGCGCTGGCAGCGCGGCAAGGCGCCGGTGGTGTTCGCCGAGTCGCGCTACCTCGAGCACTGGGCCGGTCCCACGGAACTCGGTGCTAACGCACTTCCGGAGCAACCGGTCGTGATGGTCAGCTGGTTCGCCGCCCAGGCCTACTGCGAGTCCATCGATGCCCGCCTGCCGACCTGGTCGGAGTGGGAGTACGCCGCGGCCGCCGACGAAACCCGCGCCGACGCCCGCAGCGACCCGGCCTGGCGCGAGCGCATCCTGGCCTGGTACTCGGTGCCCTCGGGCCGGCCGCTGCCTCCGGTGGGCCAGTCCGCGCCCGACGTGCACGGCATCCAGGACCTGCACGGCCTGGTCTGGGAATGGGTCGAGGACCACTCGGCCATGCTGGTCTCGGGCGACAACCGCGAGCAGGGCGACCCCGACGCGCTGCGCTTCTGTGGCGCAGGAGCACTGAGCATGGACGACCGCGAGAACTACGCCGTGCTGATGCGGGTGGCCATGCTGTCCGCGCTGGAGGGCGACGACACCACGAAGAACCTGGGCTTCCGCTGCGCCCGCGACCTGCCCGGAGCCGCCCCATGACCCGCCTGCTGCGCACCCTCGCCCTGGCCTGCCTGCTGCTGCCCGGCCTCTCCACCGCCGCGCCGGCCGCCTTGCCCGACGATTCGATCTACCTGCTCGACGATGCCTTCAGCGACCAGGCCGGCAAGCCCTTCGTGCTGGCCGACCGCCGCGGCAAGCCGCAGCTGGTGGCGATGTTCTACACCTCCTGCCGCTACATCTGCCCGCTGATCGTGGACAGCGCCAAGGGCGTCGAGCACCAGCTCACGCCGGAGGAGCGCAGCCGCCTGGGCATCCTGCTGGTCAGCCTGGACCCGGCCCGGGACGACACCGCAGCCCTGGCCTCGGTGGCCGGCAAGCGCAAGCTTGACCCGGCCCGCTGGACCCTGGCCCGCACCGAGGCCGCCGGCGTGCGCCGGGTGGCCGCCCTGCTGGGCATCCGCTACCGCGCCCTGGCCGATGGCGAGTTCAACCACTCCAGCGCCCTCGTGCTGCTGGACGCCGAGGGCCGGGTGCTGGCCCGCACGGAAAAGCTGGGCGCGGTGCCGGATCCCGCCTTCCTTGCCGCCGTCAAGGCCGCGCTCGCGCACCCGACCGACGGCTGAGCCCGGCCCGGCCCGAGCGCCACCCTCCGTGTGAATTGACCTCGGTCAAGCCGGGGTCCAAACGTGCTGCGGATAATCACGCAACGAAACCGGGGATGATCCGATGGCGCTGGACAACAAGGTGGAAACCTACAACGACAAGGTCGTCATGCAGTTCGCGGTGATGACGGTCGTCTGGGGGCTGGTGGGCATGACGGTCGGCGTGCTGATCGCCGCCCAGCTCTACTGGCCCTCGCTGAACTTCGACACCGCCTGGCTGAGCTTCGGCCGGCTGCGGCCCCTGCACACCAATGCCGTGATCTTCGCCTTCGGCGGCTGCGCCCTGATGTCCACCAGCCTGTACGTGGTCCAGCGCACCTGCCACGTGCGGCTGATCTCGGACAAGCTGGCCGCCTTCGTGTTCTGGGGCTGGCAGGCGGTGATCCTTGCCGCGGCCATCTCGCTGCCGCTGGGCTACACCCAGGGCAAGGAGTACGCCGAGCTGGCCTGGCCGATCGACGTGCTGATCACACTGGTCTGGGTGGCCTACGGCATCGTCTTCTTCGGCACCATCGCCAAGCGCCGGGTCCGGCACATCTTCGTCGCCAACTGGTTCTACGGCTCCTTCATCATCGCCGTGGCCCTGCTGCACATCGTCAACTCGCTGGCCATCCCCGCCGGCCTGATGCACAGCTACCCCCTCTACTCGGGTGCCGTGGATGCCATGGTGCAGTGGTGGTACGGCCACAACGCGGTCGGCTTCTTCCTGACCGCCGGCTTCCTCGGGATGATGTACTACTTCGTGCCGCGCCGCGCCGGCCGGCCGATCTACAGCTACCGGCTCTCGATCGTGCACTTCTGGGCGCTGATCGCCATCTACATGTGGGCCGGCCCGCACCACCTGCACTACACCGCCCTGCCCGACTGGGTGCAGAGCGTGGGCATGGTGTTCTCGCTGATCCTGCTGGCGCCCAGCTGGGGCGGCGCGATCAACGGCGTCATGACGCTCTCGGGCGCCTGGCACAAGCTGCGCACCGACCCGATCATCAAGTTCCTGATCGTCGCCATCTCGTTCTACATGATGAGCACCTTCGAGGGCCCGATGATGTCGATCAAGACCGTCAACGCGCTCAGCCACTACACCGACTGGACCATCGGCCACGTGCACTCCGGTGCGCTGGGCTGGGTGGCCATGATCTCGATCGGCTCGATCTACATGGTGATCCCGCGCTGCCTGGGCCTGAAGGAAATGGCCTCGGTCAAGCTCATCGACCTGCATTTCTGGGTCCACACCATCGGCGTGGTGCTGTACGCGGCCTCGATGTGGATCGCTGGCATCGGCCAGGGCCTGATGGCGCGCGCCTCCAACGCCGACGGTACGCTCACCTACGCCTTCGTCGAGATCGTCAAGTTCAACTACCCCTACTACATGATCCGCTTGATCGGCGGCGTGCTGGTGGTGGCCGGCATGGTGCTGATGGTGGTGAACATGTGGCGCACGTTCCAGCAGGCCAAGGGCCTGGTGGCCGCCCCGGTGCTGCCCGCCGCCCCCGAAGCCAGCCACGCGTAAGGACACGGACATGAGCCACGAGAAACTCGAGACCAACATCGGCTGGATGGCGATCCTGATCGCCGTCGTCATCTCCTTCGGCGGCCTGGCCGAGATCGTCCCGCTGATGTACCAGGCGGAAACGGTGAAGCCGCTGCCGGGCATCAAGCCCTACCCGCCGCTGGAACTGGCCGGCCGCGACATCTACGTGCGCGAGGGCTGCTACAACTGCCACTCGCAGATGGTGCGCACGCTGCGCCACGAGACCGAACGCTACGGCCACTACTCGCTGGCCGGCGAGTCGGTGTACGACCGCCCGTTCCAGTGGGGTAGCAAGCGCACCGGCCCCGACCTGGCCCGCATCGGCGGCCGCTACTCCGATGACTGGCACCGCGTGCACCTGATCAACCCCCGCGACGTGGTGCCGGTGTCGAACATGCCCGGCTACCCGTGGCTGGCCGAGACCCCGGTGGACCCGGGCGCGGTGGCGCGCAACATGCGCGCGCTGCAGCGCATCGGCGATCCCTACACCGACGAGGAGATCGATGGCGCCGCCGCCGCGGTCGCCGGCAAGTCCGAACTCGACGCGCTCATCGCCTACCTCCAGGGCCTGGGCAAGCACGCACCAAAGGGGTGACCGACATGATTTCCGGAATCCTCACCGTCATCGCCCTCGTCGCGTTCATCGCCGGCGCCGCCTATGTGTACAGCGCCAAGCGCAAGCCCGAGTTCGACGAAGCCTCCCGCATTCCCCTTGATGAAGACCAGAGCGAGAACACCCCATGACGACCGGCTGGTCCCTCTACGTCATCTTCCTCGTGGTCCTGAACATCGTGGCCACCACCTGGCTGCTGTGGTGGACGGCGCGCAAGCGCAAGTCCGACGGCAACAAGGACGCCGAAACCACCGGCCACGTCTGGGACGGTGACCTCACCGAGTACAACAAGCCGCTGCCGAAGTGGTGGATCAACCTGTTCTACCTGACCATCATTTACTCGGTCGGCTACCTCATCTGGTACCCGGGCATGGGCAACTTCGCCGGCACCTCCGGCTGGACATCGGCCGGCGAGCACGACGCCGACAAGGCCGAGGCCGATGCGAAGCTCGCGGAGGCCTTCGGCCGCTTCGACGGCATGCCGATCGACCAGATCGCCAAGGACCCGGCCGCGGTCGCGTTCGGCGCCAGCCTGTATGCCAACCACTGCGCCATGTGCCACGGCTCGGATGCGCGCGGCGCCAAGGGCTTCCCCAACCTCACCGACGCCGACTGGCAGTGGGGCGGCTCGCCCGACGACATCCTCACCACCATCCTGCACGGCCGCCAGGCGGCGATGCCGGCCCTGGCCCCGGCCGTCGGCGGCGACGTCGGCGTGACCGAAGTCGCGGCCTACGTGCAGAGCCTGTCGGGCATCAAGGCCGACCCGGCGCTGGTGGCGGCCGGCAAGGCGAAGTTCGGCGGCGTCTGCGCCGCGTGCCACGGCATCGAGGGCAAGGGCAACCCGGCCCTGGGTGCGCCCAACCTGACCGACGACGCCTGGCTGTACGGCAGCGACTTCAACAGCATCCGCGAGGCGATCACGCTGGGCCGCAACGGCATGATGCCGGCGCACCTGCCCATCATCGGCGAGACCCGCACCCGCCTCGCGGCCGCCTATGTCTGGTCGCTGTCGCACGGCGACGCGGCCAACGCCGGCGAGCCGTCGGGAGCCCCATGAGGCTCGAAGCCGAACGCGGCTTCGACCACCCGCCCCGGCCGCTGGCGCAGCGGCTCGGGGCGATCCTGTGGCCGAGCTTCTTCGCGGCGGGCGTGGCGACGATGGTGTTCTTCGCCTTCGTCGACCCGCTGCAGCTGCGCGACCTGACCTTCCCGCACCTGGAGATCAGCCGCGGCGTGGGCTACACGATCGGGTTCTTCACCTTCTGGGCGTGCACGGCCAGCTCGAGCCTGTTCACCTGGATCCTGCTCAGGCCGGCTAGCCGCTTCAACCGCCCGCTGCCGAAGGACTGATCGATGGCAGGCAAGATTCCCGTCGAGCTGGTGGATGAGGTCGGCCTCTACGTCTCCGAGCGCAAGGTCTATCCGCGCGAGCAGGGCGGCTTCTTCCAGACGCTGCGCAAGGCCGCGGTGTTCTGGCTGCTGGGCATGTACTACGGCTTCGCCTGGCTGCAGTGGGACGACCGCCAGGCGGTGCTCTGGGACCTGCCGGCGCGCAAGTTCTACATCTTCGGCCTGAGCTTCTGGCCGCAGGACTTCTTCTACCTCGCCCTGCTGCTGATCATGGCCGGGCTCACGCTGTTCTTCTTCACCGCGCTGGCCGGCCGGCTGTGGTGCGGCTACGCCTGCCCGCAGACGGTGTGGACCGAGGTCTTCATCTGGATGGAGCGCTGGACCGAGGGCGACCGCAACAAGCGGATGAAGCTCGACGCCGCGCCCTGGAGCCGCGAAAAGCTCTTGCGCAAAGGCTCCAAGCACGTGCTGTGGCTCGTGTTCGCGCTGTGGACCGGCTTCACCTTCGTAGGCTACTTCACCCCGATCCGCGACCTCGCGGCGCGGATGGTGCCGTTCGAATGGGGCGGCTGGGAGACGTTCTGGGTGCTGTTCTACTCGCTGGCCACCTGGGGCAACGCCGGCGTGCTGCGCGAGCAGGTGTGCAAGTACATGTGCCCGTACGCGCGATTCCAGAGCGCGATGTTCGACCGAAACACCCTGATCATCGCCTACGACCCGATGCGCGGCGAGCCGCGCGGCGCCCGCAAGAAGAACGCCCTGGCCAGCGTGCTGCAGCGCGCGCGCGGCCTGCTGCCGATGGACATCGCCACCAGCGCGGTGGTGCACGCCGCCCAGCACCGCAGCGCCGCCGACCTCAAGGCCGGCGCCCGCGCCACCACCGGCCTGGTGGTCGACGCGCAGGAGGGCCTGCCGCCGCCGCCCGAGGTGAACTCGCCCGAGGACCTGGGCGACTGCATCGACTGCACGATCTGCGTGCAGGTCTGCCCGACCGGCATCGACATCCGCAACGGCCTGCAGTACGAGTGCATCGCCTGCGGCGCCTGCGTGGACGCCTGCGATTCGGTGATGGACAAGATGGGCTACCCGCGCGGCCTGATCCGCAACACCACCCAGAACGCGCTCGACGGCAAGCCCTCGCGCATCCTGCGGCCGCGCATCCTGGTGTACGGCACCCTGCTGCTCCTGCTGCTGGTGGGCTTCGGGGTCGGCATCGCCACCCGCGCGCCGCTGCTGGTGGACGTGATCCGCGACCGCAATGCGCTCTACCGCGTCGCCGCCGACGGCAGCATCGAGAACGCCTACCTGCTGCGCATCGTCAACAAGGAAGACCGCCCGCACGTGTTCACCGTTCGCATCGAGGGCGCCCCGGACATCGTGCTGGTGGAGGCCGGGGCCACCCACGCCGCCGCCGCCGGGGAAGTGCTGACGGTGCCGGTGACGCTGCGCGCCCCGGCCGGCCGCGTGAGGGGCCGCGCCGACCTTCGCTTCGTGGTCGACAGCGACGCCGAGGGCGTGCAGGCTGTCGAGGAAACCCGCTTCTTCGGCCCGATCCCATGACCGACACGCCCGCCCGCCAGTGGCACCGCAATCCGGTGGCCTGGCTGATGATCGCCATCCCCGCCGCCACCGTGGTCGCCGGTTTCTGGACGCTGTGGCTGGCCGCCAGCGAAAGCGGCGTCGACACCAACCCCGACAAGGTCCGGCGCACGGCGCAGGTGCAGGTCACTTCGCTCGCGCCCGACGAGGCCGCGGCGCGACTGGGCCTGTCGGCCGAGCTCGCGTTCGACGACGGCGGCGTGCTGGTGCAGGTGCTGCCGGGTTCCGGGCCCGTGGCGCCGCGGCTGCAGCTGGTGCATCCGATCGAATCGAGCCTGGACCGCGAACTGGTGCTGTCGCCGCACCCGCGGGGCTGGCACGCGGCGGGGGCCTTGGTCGGGAAAGAGGCCTGGCACCTCCGCCTGGTCGCCGCCGACGGCAGCTGGCGCCTGGTTGGCCGCTACCGGCCCGGTGATACCGCGCTTCGGCTGGAGCCCGCGGTCAGCGCCGAATGAACCGCCCGCCCGGCCCCGCCTGCTTCCACTGCGGCGAGCCCCTTCCCCCCGACCCGCCCCGGGTCACCGTCGCCGGCGAGGCGCGCGCCGTCTGCTGCCACGGCTGCGGTGCCGCGGCGCAGTGGATCGCCGACGCCGGGCTCGACGACTACTACCGCCTGCGGCGCGAGGATGGTGCCCGCGTGGACGAAGCCGCGCCCGACTTCGCCAGCTGGGACCGCGCCGACGTGCAGGCCGGCCACGTGGTGCGCACCGCCGAAGGCGACCAGGTCACGGTGGTGGTGGAAGGCATGCGCTGCGCCGCCTGCGCCTGGCTGATCGACCGCGCGCTGGTGCGCGAGGACGGCGTGCTGGAGGTCGGTGCGAACGCCATCACCGGCCGCGTGCGGCTGCGCTGGGATCCCGCGCGCGCCCCCCTGTCGCGGCTGCTGTCGCGGCTGGCCGCGCTCGGCTATCGCCCGCACCTCGCGCAGGGCGAAGCCGCCGAGCGCGAGCGCCGCCGCGAACGCAACCGCCTGATCGCACGCCTGGGCGTGGCGGTGCTGGGCGCGACCCAGGCGATGATGTTCGCGGAGGCGCTCTATCTCGACACCGCCAACGAAATGGCGCCGGCCACGCGCGACTTCTTCCGCTGGATCACCTTCCTGGTGTCGACGCCGGTGGTGTTCTTCTCCGGCTGGCCCTTCCTGGCCGGCATGGCCGTGGAGCTGCGGCACCGGCGCCCGGGCATGGACACGCTGGTGGCGAGTTCTGTGCTGCTGGCGTATTTCGCCAGCCTGTTCGAAACCCTGCGCGGCGGGCGTCACGTCTGGTACGACGCGGCAGTGATGTTCGTGCTGTTCCTGCTGGCCGCGCGCTTCCTCGAGCTGATGGCGCGGCGGCAGGCCAGCGCGCGGCTCGACACGCTGGCGCGGGCGCAGCCGGCGCTGGCCTGGCGCCG